>CAYGAS010000063.1:0-6573 GCA_964347935.1 uncultured Nitrospiraceae bacterium
AACGGGCAAAAGATGTCGAAGTCACGCGGTACCTTTATTACCGCACGGACATATCTTTCGCACCTGAATCCCGAGTATCTACGCTATTATTTTGCCGCCAAGCTCAATAGCCGCGTCGAGGATCTCGATCTCAATCTCGATGACTTTGTTGCCCGGGTGAATTCGGACCTGGTCGGAAAGTTGGTCAATATCGCCAGCCGCTGTGCCGGCTTCATTAACAAGCGCTTCACCGGACGCTTGGCCGATAAGTTACCCGAGCCGGTCTTCTACCAACGCTTTGCCGACGCCCGGCGGGCGATCGCCGAGCACTACGAGACGCGCGAATTCGGCCGCGCCGTGCGTGAGATCATGGCCCTCGCTGATGAGGCCAATCAATATATCAACGATAAGCAACCGTGGGTGCTCGCGAAGCAATCAGGCAGCGATGCCGAGCTTCACGCCGTATGCACGCTCGGGCTTAACCTGTTTCGCGCACTCGCGACTTATCTCAAGCCGGTGTTACCGCGGACCGCAGCGAAGGTGGAGGCGTTCCTGGATGTCGGGCCGCTGCGTTGGGACGACCCAGAGACGCCACTGACCAATCACACGATCAAACCCTTTAAGCACCTGCTGACACGAGTCGAGCCGAGCGCCGTCGAGGCCATGCTCGCCGATGCCGCAGAGGAGTTGGGAACGATGGAAAGCAAACTACCTGCCAGCAGTCCACTTGCCAGTGACCCCATCAGCGAAGAGATCAGTTACGATGCGTTCGCCAAGGTCGACTTGCGCGTTGCCCGTATCGTCAAGGCGGCCCACGTCGACGGCGCCGACAAGTTATTGCATCTAACGCTCGACCTCGGCGGCGAGACGCGCAGCGTCTTTGCCGGCATCAAGTCGGCCTACACGCCCGAGGAACTGGAGGGCCGCCTCACCGTCATGGTCGCTAACCTCGCGCCGCGTAAGATGCGCTTCGGTTTATCCGAAGGCATGGTGCTCGCCGCAGGCCCCGGGGGCAAGGACCTGTGGTTGCTGTCGCCCGACGACGGCGCGCCGCCGGGCTCACGCGTGAAGTAGACGCCCGATGCCTGGCAATCGCGAGCAAGCCTTGGCCGATCGTATCGACGCCTGCCTGCCGCAGACGCAATGCACGCTGTGCGGTTATCCTCGCTGCCGGACCTACGCCGAAGCGCTTGCGCGCGGTGAGGCGGACATCAACCGCTGCCCGCCCGGGGGCGAGTTCACCATCACAGCACTCGCCGAGTTGCTCGACGTCGTGCCCAAAGCCCTTGACCCGAGCTGCGGCGAGTACCGCGGGCGCACAGTGGCCGTTATCGATGAGGCTGAGTGCATAGGTTGCATGCTGTGTATCCAGGCTTGCCCCGTGGACGCCATATTGGGTGCCGCGAAACTGATGCATACGGTGATTAGCGATGAGTGCATGGGTTGCGAGCTCTGCGTAGCGCCGTGTCCCGTCGGATGCATCGATCTGTTGCCCTATCGCTATGCGGGCACGCGTGACGACTGGCCATGGCGGGATTACTCGCGCGAACAGGCGCAAAGGGCGCGTCGGCGCACGCAAGCCCGTCTCGTGCGTCTCACGGCGCGGCGTCACGCAGCGGCGACGCGCCAGCCGGAGGGTCTTGCCGCTCGGACACCTTCCAAAGGCGAGATGCGTCGTGAGATAGCCGCGGCCATCGAACGCGTACAGGCTAGGAAGGCGAACCGTCGAGCACGGGACGGTGCGTAGCGGCAGGCGGCGGTTGGAGCACCGGCGCGATGGCGCTACGCGAAGGCCAACCCCGATGAACGCAATCACACGGCGAAAGATCTTCGAGCGCCTGCAGCGAGCAAACCCCGCACCAAGCACCGAGCTCAAGTACCGTACGCCGTTTGAGCTCCTGGTGGCGGTGATCCTCTCCGCCCAAGCCACTGATATCAGCGTAAACAGAGCCACGCGCGAGCTCTTCAGAGTGGCGCGCACGCCAAAGGCGCTGCTCGAACTCGGCGAGCGCGGGCTTAAGCGTCACATCAAGAGCATCGGCCTGTACAACACCAAAGCCGCCAACATCATCAAAACCTCTAAGATCCTGTTAAGCCAGCATCACGGGCGCGTGCCGCGCAGCCGCGAGGCGCTCGAGTCCCTGCCGGGCGTCGGCCGTAAGACCGCCAACGTCATTCTCAACACGGCCTTCGGCGAGCCGACCATCGCCGTAGACACACACATATTCCGGGTCGCTAACCGTACTGGCCTCGCACCCGGACGCACGCCGCTCGCCGTTGAGCAGCAACTCAACGAAGTCGTCCCCCAAAAATTCCGTCAGCATGCACACCATTGGTTAATCCTGCATGGGCGCTATACCTGTGTTGCCCGCAAGCCGCACTGCGGACGCTGCCCGATCTATGATTTGTGTGGATATGCGGATAAATTAAATGTATGAGCGCACGCTTGGTCGCGACCGGCTTAAGCCGAGGCACACGTACCCACCCGGAACACGCCGCGGATGCGGTTGAGAAGGCCCTTGCGCGGGCAGATCTCAATCATGCGAACGGTGTCCTGCTGTTTCTGACGCCTGACTATGCCCGCCATCCGGAACCGGCGCTGCGGGCGGCCGCACGGGCCGCGGGCTGTCTGCAGGTCGTGGGATGCACCGGCGCGGGCGTGTTCACCGAGCAGGAGTGGATCCTCGACAGCCCGGGTGCAGCGGCCATGGTTTTTGGCGGTCACGTCCGCTTGGCCCTGCCAAGCGTTGCGGAACCCGAGCCCCGACCGATCATTAGCCTGTGCACGCCCTCGGGCCTGACCGCGGACTGGCTCGACGCGGTGGTCCCGCGCATTGGCGCCGTCTCTGCCGACCTGGACGGTGAAGGACCCTTCAAAGTCTGGGCGGGCAGCCGCGTGGCCGAAGCCGGTTGCGTGGAAACTACGATCGACGGCGTCAGCGCCGCCATCACGGCCTCGCAGGGCATGCGGGCATTGACCTCTCCCGTCGAAGTGATGGAGGTACAAGGCTACGATGTACTGCGTCTGGGCAACGCTTCGGCGTGGCACGCCCTCACGAGCGCCTTACCCGTCGCCGTGCGCAAGATGAAACGCTTGCCGCTGCACCTCATCATGGGTGGGGTAACCTTCGGTGATCCGAGCACCGCGATTCGCGACGGGCGTTATCGCCTGAATCACATCGTCTCGGCTAATGCCAAGGAGGAGTCGATCACCCTGTCGCATCCATTGGATCGGGGCGAGCGCTTATTCTGGGCGATGCGCGATGCCTTGGCGGCCGAACGCGAGATGCGCGCGGCCATCGAAAACACGCGGGCGCAGCTCGGCAATGAGCCCGACTTTGGACTGTTGTTCCCGTGCATGGGCCGGGGCCCAAACTTTTTCGGCAACCGTGATCGCGACTTGGAGCTGATTAAGGAACGTTTCCCGAATTTGCCCTTCGTTGGTTTTTACGGCAACGGCGAGATCGGACCGCTCGCAGACGGCAACCACCTCTATCAATATTCTGCAGTCATGGGTTTGTTCCGCGCCCACCGCGCTTGATCGAATTTTCTTTCACACCCGCGTGCCGCCAGAGGTCGGAGATCTGTGCGCGCCCGGACTGCGCGCCCGGGCGACGGCCGCAGCGTGAACTTTCGTGCTGCTGGTGCGTCTGATCGTGTATGGGTGTATGTATGCCATCGGTGCACTAAAGGATGCTAGTACTAGGGTTTTTAGCGTTGTGGGATGCGCAAGCGAGTACCTCCCGGAGATGTTTCTTTCCCTAATGACTTGTGGGATCATCGACGACGCTTCGCCCGCAGTGTTATTAACTCTGTTCTAACTTAGAAGCGAGTAAGCTCCCGAGCATGCGCACCACCGCCGTTCCGATTCCAACCCGCGACACATCGGTATCTTTCAGCCAGGTCCTGCGAAGCCATGGTCTGGCACCGCTGCGTCGGGCGTCGCTGAGTGAGCTGCAGATTAACGTCGGTCGCTTGTGTAACCAGGCCTGCAACCACTGTCACGTCGATGCTGGTCCCAAACGTACCGAGATCATGGCCTGGGAGACCATGCAGCGCATTGTCGACTGGGCCGCGCGCGCCGGCATCGGCAGTGTGGACATCACCGGTGGCGCCCCGGAAATGAATCCGAACTACCGTCGTTTGGTCGACAGCTGCATCGCGATCGGGGCACGCGTGACCGCGCGCTGTAACCTGACGGTATTGCTGGAGGATGGTCAGGAGGATCTTGCAAGGTGGTACGCCGCCCGCCGCGTGCGCTTGGTGTGTTCGCTGCCTTGCTACAGCCGAGACAATGTCGATGCGCAGCGTGGCAAAGGCGTCTTCGACAAGAGCATTGCAGCGCTACGGCGGTTGAATGCGCAGGGCTATGGACATGACGATACGCTTGTACTCGACCTCGTTTACAACCCGGGCAGCCCGACTCTGCCTCCGTCGCAGGCAGAACTGGAACAACACTACAAGCAGCGTTTACTCAACGACTTCGGCGTTCGTTTTAACAGGCTCCTCACCCTGACGAACTTGCCGATCAATCGCTTCGCACACTACCTCGATCGAAGCGGGCAGCGCGAAACCTACCAGCAACTGCTGCTGGACAATTTCAACCCCGACACCGTCGCCAGCCTCATGTGCCGACATCTGCTTAGCGTGGATTGGTTGGGTCGTGTCTATGACTGCGATTTCAACCAGATGCTCGATCTGCCGCTCGCCGCCGGCCAACATCGGTATCTTTGGCAGATCGACGCGGAGGCATTGCTGGACGACATCATCGGCGTGGGAAGCCACTGTCTCGGTTGCACCGCCGGCAGCGGCAGCAGTTGCGGCGGCGCACTCATCTAGACCCGAGTTGCTCACCCATCGCTGTCGCTCGTGGTCGGCTGCCTGAGGAGCTGATAGAGATGCAGGCGCAGCGGCTCAAACGCCTGCGCCGCCGCCCATAGGGTATCGACCGTGTCGATGTCTTGCAGCGTTGGCAACATCTCAAAATTGACACCCGCCTCGCGCGCCCGTCGTAACGTGACCTCGGCGACATCGACGCTACCCCACTCGATGCCGGCAAACAACACCGGCTGCAGTTGCTGTAGACCAATCAAATAATAGCCACCGTCTTCGCTTGGACCGAGAACGTTCTTGCCGTTTGCCAAATGCTCGTGCGCCTGCTCGATGACCTGCCACGGACAGTGCGGCACGTCGCAGCCCAGAATTGCGGCGGCCCCACTGCGCGCAATTCCCTCTCGCAGCGCCTGCGACATGCGCTGGCCGAGGTCGCCTGCTGACTGCGCCGCCAAATGCACATGAAACTCGGCCGCTAACCTCTGAAACAACGGGTGATCCGGATCCGGAGCAGCGTACAGGTGGACCTCACTTGGCCAGCTCGCCGTCGCCAGTTGCACAGTGGATTCGATCAGGAAAGCGGCAATCTCGGCAGCCTGCGCGCCACTGTAGTCGCTTTGCAGACGCGTCTTAACACGGTCCGCAAGTGGCTGTTTGGCAAAGATGATGAGATCCGGCGACTTCATGTTAGCGAACGCTCGCATAAGCCCGCGCCAGCTTCGACGGCGGTACGCCAAGCCAATACAGCAGCCGCAGCGTCCACATCAGCACCACTGTTGCCAAGATACCCCGTGCATGCCAGCGCCGGACCGACGCAACAACGGGCTCCCCTATCCGCGCCGGCCACCCTATCCACTTTAGACGCGTGCACAACTCCACATCCTCCATCAGTGCCACGGGCGCATAACCACCGAGCATGTGAAACACATCGCGACGCACGAATATCGCCTGGTCACCGGTGGCAATGCCCGTCAGCGCCGAGCGCCAATTCATCAGACGCTCTATCGCCCGGAAAAGCACGTTCGCGCCGTCCAGGCGCACGTCAAAGCGGCCCCAAACTGCGCCGCCGATCACGGCCGCACGCACCCGTTCGATCGCATTTGCCGGCAGCCAGGTATCCGTGTGCAAAAACAGCAATACATCGGCGCTTGCCAGCGTAGCGCCAGCGTTCATTTGCATGGCACGCCCGCGCGGGGCATTTATCACTCGCACCACGCCCTCTTCTGCACCGACATGGTCATCGGCGAGGGCACGCACAATCTCGGCGCTGCCGTCATCGCTGCCGCCATCGACAACGATGCTGGTGTGCACGTCGGCCTGCGCTTGCAGTTGCGTTAACTGCCGCGCGATAGCCGCTGCTTCATTGAAAACCGGCATGATGATGTCCACGCTGGGTCGCCGGCTGCTGCGAGAGAGAGGCCGATCGGCGTTGTTTTCATTAGCGCTCATAGCACAGGTCAGCCGCTAGCGAAATGCGGGTGCAGGCGTTTGTCGGCAGCGTGTAACCGACGCGAATACGATCTTCTGAGGCGATTGGGCGAGCTTGATCTTGTAGCCATCAGGGTCCCCGACAAACGCGACAATCACCGCCCGTTGGCGCCGCAAAAAAGGTGGGGTTAGGTAGTCCGACGCTTGCGTGCCGCGATTCGCATTCGCAGGGCGTTCAGCTTGATAAATCCCTCGGCATCGAACTGATTGTATGCACCCGCATCCGACTCAAAGGTGGCCATGTCGACATCGAAAAGACTGTCTCGCGAACGC
>CAYGAS010000064.1:0-4914 GCA_964347935.1 uncultured Nitrospiraceae bacterium
CGTGCGGCTCGATCATCTTCAGCACCTCGGCCGCAAGCCGGCCGGCTACTCGCATCTTTTCGATCTCCTCGGGCGTCTTAATCGAGACAGTCATGGCGGTCATGGCGATGGTGCAAGTGCCGGACGTGACTGGGGCCGATCCCGAGCCTCCCGCGGCTTGGGCGTAAGCCTGCCCCGAGAGCGGCGGCGGTGCGTTCGGCAAAGCTTTTCAAGCGCTTATTGAAAGCCCTTTGTCATCGTGTAAAATCCTGCATTTTACAACACACACGGGTCGTCACATGTATCCGGGTGCCTGGTGACGCAGCGGCCACGGGCCGTCGGCGGTTGCCAGGTCGATACGTGGGACTCGTGGCGGACTAACCCGAACGGAGACTCACAATGCCCAACGTGACCATGCGTCAGATGTTGGAGGCCGGGGTACATTTTGGTCACCGGACCCGATTCTGGCATCCCAAGATGCGTCCGTACATTTTCGGCGAACGCAACAAAATCCACATAATCAATCTGGAAAAGACCCTACCGCTGTTCCTCGAGGCGATGCAGTTTATGCGCAAGCTCGCCGCCAATCGAGGCACGACATTGTTCATCGGGACCAAGCGTCAGGCGGCGGAGATTATAGAACAAGAGGCCGCGCGTTGCGGCTGCCCCTATGTCAACCACCGTTGGCTCGGCGGCACCCTCACGAACTATAAAACCGTAAAGAACTCGATCGAGCGCCTCAAGAATCTCGAGACAAAGTTCGAAGACGGCAGTGTTAATAAGCTCAGCAAGAAAGAGGTCATCGGCCTGACGCGTGAGCGCAGCAAACTCGAGCGTAGTCTCGCCGGGATCAAGGACATGCCAGGCCTGCCGGATGCCATATTCGTGGTCGACGTGGGGCAAGAGGCGATTGCCGTCGCCGAAGCCAGTCTCTTGCGTATTCCAGTGGTAGCGGTTGTCGATACCAACTGCAAGCCTGACGGCGTCGATTACGTGATCCCGGGCAACGATGACGCTATCCGGGCCATCAAGTTGTACGTTCAGACCGCGGCAGACGCGATACTCGCGGGGCGAGAAGAAGCGGAGACGGCGCTACTCGCTGGTGACGAGGAGTACGTAGAAGTTGAAGAGGACGTTCGCGAGGTCAAGGTTGCGGTCAAGACGCGGGCGCAGGAAAAGCCGCGGACGCCGGTTGAGGCGGACACGCTGGCAGAGCTTGATGACATCGACGAAGAGACCGATGCCGACCTGATTGTTGCCGAGGCGCCTGCGGAGACTAAGGCGAGCGAAGAACAAGACAAGGAAAAGGAAACAGATCAGAAACCGCGCAAGGCGGCGGCAAAGGCAAAAGTGCAGCGCACCACGCGCGCGCGCAAGACGACGGCGCGTTCCAAGCGCGCGGCGAATGCCGGTGAAAAGGAAGCCGCGAATGCGGAGGAGTCGGCAGACAAGGAAAACGAACCGGAAGGGGGCTAGGCCCCCTTCTTTTTATCAGTATGAAGATCGCTGGTATCAGCGGAGACTGGAGAAAGTAAATGGCTGTTAGTGCGGCACAGGTAAAGGAACTGCGCGAGCGCACCGGGCTCGGCATGATGGAATGCAAGAAGGCATTGGTTGAGACCGGTGGCGACATGGATCAGGCGATTGAGTGGTTACGCAAGCGTGCCGGTGCCAAGGTCGACAAGAAGGCAGGCCGCATCGCGACCGAGGGCCGTATCAGCGCATACCTCAGCGCCGATCACACACTGGCTGCGTTGGTCGAGGTCAATTCCGAGACCGATTTCGTTGCCAAGGAGGAAGATTTCGTGCAGTTTGCCGAAGCGGTGGCGGCCTGTGTCGTGCGACATGAGGCTGCCGATGTGACAGCGCTCCTAGCGCTGCCGCTCAAAGACGACAAGGGCGAGAGCGTACAGCAGGTGTGCGACGGCTTGATTGCGCGCCTCGGTGAGAAGATCAGTGTTCGCCGGTTTGTACGATATCAGACCGATACTGGAAAGCTGGATGCCTACGTTCATGCAGGCTCGCGTATAGGCGTGGTGGTTGAAATGCAGGGCGGCGAACAGGCATTGGCGCATGACATCGCCTTACATGTGGCGGCCATGCGACCGGAGTACCTGAGGGCCGAGGAAGTGCCCCCGGAGGTGGTCAGCAAGGAAAAGGAGATCCTCATGGAGCAGGCGCGCGATAGCGGCAAGCCACCCGAGATCGTCGAAAAAATGGTTGCCGGCCGCCTTAACAAGTATCTCGGCGAGCAGACACTTTTGGGCCAACCATTCGTACGTGATGCGGATATTACCGTCGGCAAATTGCTAGAAAAATCGGGCGCCAAAGTGACGCGTTTCTGTCGCTTCGAGGTTGGTGAAGGAATGGAAAAGAGAAACGATGACTTTGCTGCTGAGGTGATGGCCCAAGCGAAGGGAGGGTAGAGCATTGACCGGTGCCCCGCGAGCACCCGTTTACCGGCGCGTATTGCTGAAGCTCAGCGGTGAGGCGCTGATGGGTGAGGGGAATTTTGGCATCGACCGCGATGTGCTGGCGCGGATCGCCGGCGAGATCAGGGATGTCATCGCGACCGGCGTCGAACTTGCCGTGGTCATCGGCGGCGGCAACATTTTCCGCGGCGTAGCGCCCACCGCCCAGGGGATGGATCGCGCGACGGCCGATTATATGGGCATGCTGGCGACCGTCATCAATGCGCTGGCCTTGCAGGATGCGTTGAAGCGCGTCGAGGTTGCGGCACGCGTGCAATCGGCGATTCGCATGGACCAAATCGCCGAGCCCTACATTCGCCAGCGTGCCATACAGTATCTTCAAAAGCACATCGTGGTGATCTTCGCCGCCGGTACCGGCAATCCATTCTTTACCACCGACACCGCCGCCAGCCTGCGGGCAATGGAAATGGACGCCGATATCGTGTTCAAGGCGACCAAGGTAGATGGCGTTTACTCAAAAGACCCGTTGCGCCACAAGGATGCCAAACGTTATGACGTCCTCAGCTACGACGAGGTCCTGGAACGGCGTCTAGGAGTTATTGACGCCGCGGCCATAGCACTGTGTCGCGAGCGCGATCTTCCAGTGCGGGTATTCAACATCAACAAGGCGGGCACTATCTTGCGCATAGTTTTGGGTGAGAATGAAGGCACGCTCGTGCAGCGCGGAGATTGAAACCATGACCAGCGATCTTGCGACTATCAAGAAAGATGCGGAAAGGCGGATGGCCAAGTCAGTCGAGACTCTGAATGCCGATCTAGCCAAAATTAGGACTGGTCGGGCGCATGCAGGATTGCTCGATCACATCAAGGTCAATTATTACGACAATCTGACGCCACTCAATCAGGTAGCCAGCATAACTGTAAGCGACTCGCGCACGCTTACGGTTACAGCATGGGATAAGAACGCGGTGGCAGCAGTCGAGCGCGCAATTCGCGAGTCGGACCTGGGCCTCAACCCGGCTACGTCGGGACAAACGATTCGCATCCCCTTGCCACCGTTGACCGAGGAACGCAGGCATGAACTGGCAAAAATCGTCCGTGGCGAAGGTGAAAATACCAAGGTTGCGATCCGTAACGTGCGCCGGGATTGCAATCACCATATAAAGGAGCTATTGAAAAAGAAGAGCATCTCCGAGGACGAAGACCGGCGTGCGGAAGAATCGATACAAGAATCTACCAATCGCTTCGTCGCCGAAGTTGATAAGGTGGTCGGCGCCAAGGAGAAGGAGATCATGACGATCTAGCGAGCGATCTCGCTGACCAAGACACCCAACGATAGTAGCAGAGACGAGTGCCGTGGGTCTTATAGCGACGATAAACAAGGACGCATCGCTGCCGCAGCATGTGGCGGTCATTATGGATGGCAATGGCCGTTGGGCGACACAGCGCCATTTGCCGCGGGTCGCGGGCCACTCGAAGGGCGTCGAGCGCGTGCGGGAGTTGGTGGCGAGCTGCGGTGAGAAGGGCATCAAGTTTCTGACGCTGTTTGCATTCAGTAGCGAGAACTGGCAGCGTCCTCGAGGCGAGGTGAAGTCGCTGATCGAGCTGTTCATCAGCGCTCTCGACGGGGAGATCAACAAGCTAAACGAAAACAAGATTCGCTTCCGCGTAATCGGCGATTGGGGACGGTTCGGTCGCAAAGCGGAGAGCCGGATCCGGCGGGCGGAAGCATTGACGCAAGATCACGATGATCTGGTATTGACGATCGCTGCCAATTACGGTGGCCGTTGGGACATCGCTCAGGCCTGCGCCGAGCTTGCCCGGCAGGTCCAACGCGGTGTGCTGTCACCGGACGCTATTACGCCGGAAAGAATCGAGGCTTGCTTGAGCATGCACGATACGCCTGACCCAGATCTGTTTATTCGCACCGGCGGCGAGCAACGCATCAGTAACTTTCTCTTGTGGCAGCTTGCCTATACCGAGCTCTACTTCACGCCCGTCCTTTGGCCTGATTTCGATCGCGCAGAGTTTGAACTGGCGTTGGCGTCGTACGTGCGGCGGCAGCGCCGATTCGGCCTCACAGGTGAGCAAATCGAGTCCGCCCGGCAAGCTTAGACAGCGCATCCTCACCGCGCTGCTGTTGCTTTCGTTGGCGGTGGCCGCAGTGCTCTACCTGCCGACGGTATGGCTCGGCGCGTTGCTGGCTATGCCCATCCTATTGGCGGCAGGCGAATGGGCGCAGCTTGCGGGTTGTGCGCGCATGCGCGAACGCGGGTCTTATATGCTGTGCATCGCCTCGCTTGGCGCGCTGGCCGCCTGGGTGATCTGGGCCTACGCTTACACCTTTTTCGCGCTCACCTCGCTGGCGCTGTTGTGGTGGATTTACGCGTTCGTTGACCTGTGGCGTCATGGCGGTCGTGCCAGTGGCCCGTATCAGTCTCGCGGCGGCAGACTCATCATCGGCATGCTCGTGCTCGTGCCTGCGTGGCTGGCAGCCTTGCAT
>CAYGAS010000065.1:0-11527 GCA_964347935.1 uncultured Nitrospiraceae bacterium
TTAAAGCACTGCAAGCCGATGGCGGCAATCAGCCGTCCGTACGCGTTCGGAACCCCGCCGCTGTGCACAAAGTCAAAAAGCCCCGCGCGACGCACCGCGGTCAGTGCCTGCTCGAGCACACGATCGACGTTCACGGTCCTGGTGAGCAAGCTGAACAACAGCTCATCTGATCCCAGCTCTGCCAACAGGCGCTGCGGATCAGACTCCAGGCGCTCGCCAAGCCCGTGCTTGTAGACGAGTTGATTCGCCGCCAGACCGGCGAGCTGTTGGGCATCACACTCCGGTGCAGCGAAACTCGATCGTAGGTCCACCTCGAGCAGCGGTTCATAGCGCGCGGGCCTCAGCATCAGCAAGACCGAAACCAGCCCGCGCCTGGCGTTGTGGCTATCTGGCTTAAGGCGTAGCGCTTCGCGAAAGGCAGTGATCGCATCGTCGGCCTGGCCCAGCGCGCTCAAGGCAAGGCCCAGACGGAGGTACGCATCGGCGGAATCGGGTCTTAGCTTTAGCAGCTGGCGGTAGGCCTGAACGGCCGCATCCAGCCTGCCGTCTGCGCTGAGCGCTGCTGCCAGATTTCGCTGCGCATCGACGAAGTCAGGATTTGCTGCGACCGCACGTTCAAAGGCAGTGATCGCCTGCGGCCCGCGGCCGACTGCCTGCAGCGCCAAACCCAGGTAGTTTTGGGTTAGCGGGTCGTCCGGGGTCAGTTCGCAGGCGCGATCCAAGGCAGCGACGGCCTCGGCCCGCTTGTCCTGGGCCTTCAGCACCAAGCCCAGGTTCAGCTGAATATCAGCGTCATCGGGCGCAAGTCGTAGCGCCCGCCGATAAGCTTGCTCGGCCTCCGGCAGCCGCTGCTGGGCTTGCAAGGCCAGTCCCAAGTTATTGCAGGCACCTGCATAGGCGGGTTTGATCTTAAGCGCCTGCGCGATCAGCTCGACGGCTGCCTGTGGACGACCCTGCTGCAACTCGATGACACCGAGCCAATGCAACGCCTCCGCTTGCTCGGGATCCGCGTCGAGGATCTGGCGATAAATCGCCCCGGCTTCCTCCAAGTGCCCGGCCTGATGGTGTTGTAGAGCTTCTTCCAGCGCCTTCATATCGGTTTGCGCTCGATCCTAAGGGCGTGGACACGATGGTGCAACCGAACCCTAATTCCGGGCTTGGCGCGCTTGGCGCGAGGCAAGCACGTACCAGATCATGGCGATGATCTGTATGGCGAGCATGACGAGCAGGGCTATTCTATATCCCGCAGGCGCATAGCCGCCGCTTGCCGTTCGCGGCCAAAGATCGATCAACGCACCCATGCCCCATTGCGCCGAGAAGGCACCGAGGAACACCAGCAGGTTGAGCCCCGTGATCACGCGTCCGGCGAGTTCTGTTGCGAAACTCTGTGCGAGCACAGCGTAGGGTATGATGCTGGTGGTGCCGAAAAACCCGAAGAGCATCCAGGTCTGCAGCACAAAAGGGGTCCACTCGAAGGCAATGGCAGCTAGCAGCAGCATGAATGCTGTCATACCCACGGCGGCGACGCTCATCGGTCTGATCCCGCGACGACTGAGTCGCTCTGCAACGGTGCCTAATATAACGAAACCGGCAATCATCGCTGCGGCAACGAATGCCAAATAGGTCGCAACCGTGACGCGATCCAGCCCTGCCACGTCACGTAGCCACGGCCCCACCCACAGACTCTGAACAGAAAGGAAGGTTGCTTGTTGCGCCACCGTCCACGGCGTAACGCTCCAGAAAACACGGCTGCTGAATACCGCCGCCACACCGCGCAGCTGCGCGCGCACCGATGTGCCGCCGCCTGCTACACGACGTTCGGGGACAACGACGAAGATCACCAGCGCCACGGCAACGGTCGCCATCGCCAGCAGGACGAAAACACCGCGCCAACTCGTGAGCTGCAACGCCACCTCCACCGGTGCCGTTCCCGCGAGAGCCCCGAGCCCGCCAGCCGCCATCTGCAGGCCGTTGACCAGCGGCAAGCGCTCGCGCGGAAACCACAGCACAAAGGCCTGGAAAGCGCCCATCAGACACGCCGATACGCCCAGGCCGATTAAGGCGCGGCCGATCGTGAGTCCGGAGGCACTGCCAGCGCTGGCAAACACGACGGCGCCCAAGGCGGCAAACAGCAGTAGCGCTGCTTCGGTGCGGCGTGGCCCGAAGCGGTCGAGCAGGATGCCAAGCGGAAGCTGAAAAAGCCCGAAGGTCAGAAAATAGGCGCTTGTCAGCAGGCCGAGCGTGGCGGCGTCGAGCCCGATATCGGCCACCAGGTCGGGTGCAATGACCGCATTAACAACCCGGTAGAGGTAGGAGAGAAAATAGCCGAGCGCAAACGGTAGAAATACACGCAGGAGCGGGGTGTAAGCAAAGCGTTTTTTGGCATTGCCGGCTTGGCCCATGCGGGGATACGGTACCCGAGCTTGGCCATGGTGGCGAGGAGTTGATGGCCTGAGACAGCGTGGTCAGTATGCCAAATAGAGGCTGCAGGCTAGCAGTAGCATGCCAGCGAGAGCACCGCCTACCGCGAACGCGCGCGCCCAAAACACGTAGGGACGCGGGTCAGCCGCATGTCGCTCGACCCCGAACTCAGTTGGGTTGAGCGCACCCGCGGCCTCGGCCGCGAGCACGCGCCGGCAGAACTGGCGCACCCAAAAAGGCACGACTGACCAGAACATGTAAGACACAAAATGCTGTTCGATCAGCCGCTCTGTGGTCGAGCGGCCATGCCACTGATAGTACGCCATCTGGAACAGGCAAAACTCGGTGACCTGTAACAAGGCCGCCGCATCAAGCACATGGCGTACATCGGCTGGAATCGATTTTTCGCCGTCGACAAAAACCATGGCCGGCCTCCTGTCTCGCCGGCTACAAGGCGGTGGCTTTACGCGGTGACGTCGCCGGGACGCTCGCCACGAATGGACACCCAGCGACGCTGCCGACCTGTGGTCTCCTCACATGACCGCTTCGACACCGAAGCTCGCGAAACCGTTCTTGTCGAAGTTCTCGCGAAACATATCGCGCAGTCGCCCGGCGGCGGCATCATATTCCGCCTTCTCGCCCCAGGCTGCCCGTGGGTTCAGGATGTGCGAGTCGACACCCGGGCAGTGCTTGGGCATGCGTAGATTGAACACCGGGTGATTCTCGTATTCCATGCCCTGCGCGTGCAGGTCGCCACGCAGCGCCGCATCCAGTAGCGCGCGTGTATCGCGAATCGAAATGCGCGGTGCCTTGCCTGCCGGACCGCCGTGCCATCCGGTGTTTAGCAACACGCAGCGCACATTGTGTTTTTCCATATTCTCATTGAGCAGCTTGGCGTAGACCGACGGCCGGTGTGACATGAACGGTCCACCAAAGCACGCACTGAAGGTCGCCTGTGGCTCCTTGAGCCCGACCTCGGTACCGGCAAGCTTGGCCGTGAACCCTTGCACAAAGTGATACATCGCCTGCCTGCCATCGAGGAGTGACACCGGCGGCAGCACGCCGAAAGCATCGGCGGTCAGCATGACGATGGTCTCGGGATGACCTCCCTTCGCACCGGCGGCCACATTCGGGTTACAGGTGAGCGGGTAAGAGAAACGCGTGTTTTCGGTGATCGACCGGTCGGTCAGATCGAAGTCCTGCGGGTCTGTTTCTTCAAGCGGCTTGTCCCACAGCCCCGGCACGTTCTCGATGATCGTGCCCTCCATCGACAGGGCGGCTGCAATGATCGGCTCGGCTTCTTTGTCCAGATCGATCAGCTTGGCGTAGCAACCGTCCTCGAGATTGGACACACCACCGCTCGTCCAACCATGCTCGTCATCGCCTATCAACTTGCGATCGGGGTCGGCCGACAGCGTAGTCTTACCGGTGCCCGAGAGACCGAACATAATGGCGGTGTCACCGCGACCACCGATATTTCCCGAACAATGCATAGAAAGAAAGCCGTCGTTCGGCATGAGAAAGTTCATTACCGTAAAGATGGTCTTTTTTACCACCCCGCAGTAGTCGGCGCGCCCAGCGACCAGACAGATCTGATTCTTAAAATCGATAATGACGGCACGCTCTGAACGGCTGCCGTCACGCTCGGGCTCGCATCGGAAAGACGGCACATTGAGCATGGTCCAGCGTTTGCTTTCGGCATCCTGGACCCCATCGACGTGTTTCGGGAACATGTTTCGCGCGAACATCGCGTGCGTGGCATATTCGCCGACAAAGCGGTACGGGACCGAGTAGATGGGATCGGCGCCGGCATACACGTCCTGCACATAAAGGCTTGCGCGCCGCTCATTCAGGTGCTGCACGACCCGCTTGAGTAGACCCTGATAATTCTGCGGGTCGTACTTCTGCAGATTGTCCTTCCACCAGATCTCGCCTTCCACTTCGGGCCAGGCGACGGCAAAGGTGTCGCTCACAGGACGGCCAGTGCAGGTTGGATCGGTGTAAAACACCAGCGGGCCTTTTACGCCGAGCTTGGTCGGATACGCCTTCAACGCGTCGTCCGACCCCCCTTCACGGATTCGACCGCGGTCATTAGCAATCGCTGCGTGGAAAAGCTGATCCTTGTCGAGATTGTGCTGGTAGGTGACGGTCTTAAGGCCGAGCTTTTGCTCTAGTGCATCGCTAAGCTGCATGATGATTCCTCGAAGTTGCGCGGGACT
Organism: uncultured Nitrospiraceae bacterium; assembly: GCA_964347935.1. Taxonomy (GTDB): domain Bacteria; phylum Pseudomonadota; class Gammaproteobacteria; order Acidiferrobacterales; family SPGG2; genus SZUA-472. The sequence goes on from CAYGAS010000065.1 coordinate 4,641, forward strand.
TCTTATGGGCTGAATGAAGCCGGAAGCCCTTTTCGGCCGACGACAGGAAGCATACCCGCGGCGCGGGGCCACGGGCAACCGCCCCCTAGGGTTGCCGAATGCCTCGCCCGGGCCGGGACACCCAGGGCTGTCGCAGCAGGGCGCCGGTAAAACCACGGGCGCCAAGACGTATCGCTTGCATCACTGTCATCGCGCGACCGTGGCGCTCGATCTCGGGGTAACCCGGCTGGCGACGCGAATTTGTCAGCGTTAACAATGTCATGCGCAAACGCCCGACTAGCGCGCCCGGGCCGCGGGCGGCCTGCACTGGTCCAGCCACTCCTGGCGCGCGTCAAAAAAACGCTCGATGGCAGCGATCTCCGCGTCCTCGAGCATGGGGTGCCAGACTTCGAAGATCAGCACGCTGCGCTCGCGTGCGCTGCGATTCCATGCCTCGTGCTCGAAGCTGTCGTCGAAGAGTATGATGCGGCCCTCTTGCCAGCTGCGGGTCTCGTCGGCCACCCGGATCGCACAGTCATCCGGAATAGCGATGCCCAGGTGCACGGTCAGGCGCACGTTGGTGCGACCGAAGTGAGGCACGATGTGCCCGCCGGCCTGCAGACGCGAAAACAGGATCTCCGGCGCCAAACCCTTCATGCGTGCGGCCGGGACGGCGCGCATGATCTCGGTCGTGCGCGGACAGCGGCGGCAGCGTTCCTCGAGCCACTCTCCACACTGGGTCAGATGAAAGGCATTCCATTCCATCGAGCCCTCGAGGGACGAGAAATCCGTGCCATGCGGGTCCACGCCGCCACCCTGGGTAATGTACGGGACGAACCGGGCCTCCTCGCGAATCAGGGTTTCGAGTTCCGCACGGATCGCGGGCAGTTGCTCTTCCACCCGGGGTACCCAGTCGAACTGTTCGCGTTCGAACCAAGGTATCGCGGGCAGATCGGGGACATACAGAAACAACGGCCGCCGCAGGCGGTGCTCGAATGCTCTCGCCTCGCGACCGCACTCGATGCGAAATGCTCGTTCAAGGCGAGCGAGATTCGCGGTGGGGTACGCGTGCGCGGCTGCATTCAGGGCATCCGTGACGATGGCCCACTCGCGCTCCCCCAGGACATCGAGGGCGATACGCACCTCCTCGCGGAATTCAGCGGGCAGATTCTCGTCCGACGGCCCGAAGAACCGAAGGCCCGGATTCACCGTGAGCGCTCGCTGAAAGCACACCTGTGCCTCGTCGCGTCGGTCGAGCGACAGTTGCGCAAATCCCAACTTAAGATATGGCTCGAACGAGAGCGGTTGGGCCAGCGCCGCTTGCTCGAGAGGATCCAGCGCCTCCTCGGCCCGCCCTGAGACCAACAGCACATGGCCCAGGAGCATATTGACCCCGGCACGCGTATCGATCTCGGCATCATCAGGCATGACAGCGGTGGCGTCGCGAAGTAGCGCCACGCTTTCCGATAAGCGGTTGGACTGCAAGGCGAGCAACGCCTTATGGTAGAGCGTTCCGACATGCGTCGGTGCGCGCGCGAGCACCTCGTTGTAGCCGGCCAGCGCGTCCTCGAGTCTGCCTTCCTCGTGGGCCCGCTGGGCAGACCTGTATAGAGTCTCGATGCTCGAATCGGCAGCCATCTACGATACGCGTCGTCAGGGGCAGGCACACGTCATCGGGGCTTCGCTTGCGCCCTCGAGGATGCCGTGCAACGTGGTGTCATCATGACAAGGGACGTCGACCAGCAAGTGTATCTTATCAGTGGCCCGACGCCATAAACCGAATTCCCGGCTTGGTGCATGATCGCACGCTAGGGGTTCCTAACCTTTAGCAAACCTTCCGTCAGCAATTAATACGAGATCGAACTTCGCCAGGAATTCGCCTGGAGTATCCTTGTTTGGCGCAAAGGGCACGATCAGGCTCTCGCGCGCTCGTGCGTCGCGAATGCGATTCAGGATCCAGTCTCCGTCGTTTTCGGGTGCGCCGGCCACGTACAGCTGCGTGGTCAGGGGCTCGACACCGGGACCGCTGATGGTGAAATGGATGTGCGGTGCGCGACCTGGGGAAGGCACCGGTTTGATCGTGCGAAAGCGATAGCCGCCATCGGCACCGGTGGTGAACTGCCCGTATCCTTGGAAGTTCGGGTCCACCGGCACATCGCGGCGGTCGCCCGGATGATGATAACGACCGTGGGCGTTGCACTGCCAGATCTCGACGCGCATGCCGCTGATGGGTCGGCCACGCGTGTCGAGCACCCGACCGACAACATTGCTGATCTCGCCTTTGGCGACCCCGGTGCTGCCTTGCACATGCACGAGATCGTTGTCGGAATCGAGTGGAAGCTCCACGGGATAAAACGGACCACGCGATTGTGGCGCTGTGGCCATCAAGGCGGCTGCGTACGAACGCGCCAGCGGCGCCATCGCCATGACTCCCAAGGCAGACAGGGAGCCGCCGAGCAGCCGTCGCCGTGAGGGACTAAAATGCTTCATGGTTTGATTCCTCCGCAGTTGCCAGTGGGCTCGACTAGTTAAGAAAGGCTCTCGACCGATAAGTTCATCCGCCTTCCCGCACCGCATGGCCTAATCGTAGATCACCACGCTGCGAATCGATTCGCCTTTTTCCATCAAGGCGAAGCCCTCGTTGATGTCGGACAGCGGCATGGTGTGAGTAATCAGATCATCGATCTCGATTTTACCCTGCATGTACCAATCGACGATTTTCGGTACATCGGTGCGCCCTCTGGCACCGCCGAATGCGGTGCCGCGCCACACCCGTCCTGTGACCAGCTGGAAGGGTCGCGTGCGGATCTCTTCGCCAGCCCCGGCGACACCTATGATTGTGCTCTCGCCCCAGCCTTTATGACAGCATTCAAGTGCCTGGCGCATGGTCTCGACGTTGCCGATACATTCAAAGCTGTAATCCGCACCTCCCTTAGTCAGCTCGACGAGATGCGCCACCAGCTCTGTTCCGACTTCCTTCGGGTTTACGAAATGCGTCATACCGAATTTCTCTGCGAGCGCTCGCTTCTTGGGATTGACATCGACGCCGACGATCATGTCCGCGCCGACCATGCGCGCACCCTGAATGACATTGAGGCCAATTCCGCCCAAACCGAACACGACGACGTTGGCGCCTGGCTCGACCTTTGCGGTATTGATCACCGCACCGATGCCGGTCGTGACGCCGCAACCGATGTAACAGACTTTTTCGAACGGTGCGTCCTTGCGGATTTTGGCTACCGCGATCTCGGGTAACACGGTGTAGTTGGCAAAGGTGGACGTCCCCATGTAGTGATACAGCGTCTTGCCGGCCAGCGAGAAGCGACTCGTACCATCGGGCATGACGCCCTGGCCTTGGGTCGCGCGAATCGCCTGGCAGAGGTTGGTCTTGCCGCTCACGCAGTACTCGCATTCGCGACACTCAGGGGTGTAGAGCGGAATGACGTGGTCACCCTTTTGCACGCTTTTCACGCCAGCGCCGACCTCGACCACCACCCCCGCCCCCTCATGGCCAAGAATGGCCGGAAACAACCCTTCGGGATCGGCGCCGGATAGCGTGAAGTGATCGGTATGACAGATTCCGGTGGCCTTGATCTCGACCATGACCTCGCCCGCCTTCGGCCCGGCGACATCCACCTCTTCGATGCTAAGCGGCTTGCCCGCCTCAAGCGCTACCGCTGCCTTGACTTTCATTGTCTCTCCTCCGTTGTGGTGAATTCGTGACCAAATGCCTGCCGGTATCAGCACTCGGCTCCGCGCTGCGCCCGTTTCGCCTGCGCCTGCCAACGGCACTTCCCTGTGCCGGCGGTCGGGCGCGACTTTCGGCGCTGCGCTATCCAGCTACGCTCGAAAGTCCGGGGCGCACCACCCTTGGCGCGCCCGCTCGGCGGCAGGAAGGTCCACTGGACCTTTCTCACAACTCCGCCTCGCCCCTGTGCGCGCCCCCTGCGGGGCGTGCTCCGGGCCGCGAGCGGGGCTTCGCAAGTCGCCTCGCACTGACACCGGCGAGCATACCTCTTCACCGCTTACAGCGTCCGGCAGCATCGCCCTAAGGCGACTTGCGAGGCCGCGCCGGCGTTGCGGGAGAAGCCCGCAGGGGCGAGAACAAGGAAGTTCCGCCCGAGCTGCCGGGACAGGGACGTCCCGTCGCGAGGCTCCGCAAGGCAGGCGCAACAAGGCCGACGCCTGGAGCCGCGGGGCGATGCTGCCGGACGCCACCTCTCATACCTCCCGCAATGTCTTCGCCGGCGGTTGCTGCAACGCGTCGCGGGCCCCAAGGACGCCTGCGATACCGATGCCCACGGCGCCGCCGATCCACCCGAGTACCCAAATCCACGGATTGAACTGGTATGGAAAATGAAACACATGCTCCGCCAGAACATAGCCGAGCGCCGTCGCGGCCAGGCCCGCCACAGTCCCGCCCAACGCGCCGAGGGTGACAAACTCCGCCAACAGCCCACGCAGCAGCTGCTGGCGCCGTGCGCCGAGGATGCGCAATACGGCGCTTTCATACCGGCGCTCGTCCTGTGTTGTTTGAATCGCGGCGTACAACACCGCCAGGCCCGCCAACACGGTAAAGAGGAAAACGTATTCGATCGCGTTGCTCGCCCGTTCCATGATAAGCCGCACTTTACTCATCAGTGCCGCCACATCGATAACCGTCACGTTGGGAAAGGCCTTGACCAGGCCAGCGAGCATGCCTCGACCCTGGATGGGCAGGTAGAAGCTCGTGACATAGGTCGCGGGAAAAGTCTCAAGCACGCCGGGCGGCAGGATGGCGAAGAAATTCACATTAAAGGTGTCCCAATCGACTACCCGCAAATTGCTGACTCGCAAGACGATCTCGCTGCCAGCGATGTTGTACTTTAATTCGTCGCCGAGCTTGATCCCCAGGGTATGCGCGAGACCTTGTTCGAACGAAATAAAAGGCTGCCCGTGTTCGGCCGGTTCCCACCAGCGCCCCGCGACCACGCGGTTGTCCGCCCTCAGAGCCGCTGCCCACGACAGATTAAACTCGCGTCTGGCGTGGCGTTTCGCGTGGTCATCGCTAAAGTGCTCGGCCGAAACCGGGCGGCCGTTGACCGCAACCAATCGTGCCCGCACCATCGGATGCAAGGTCGGTGTGTCGATACCGCGCGCAGCCAGGAACTCACGGAGCGCGACGACCTGATCGGGCTGAATGTTGATAAGGAAATGATTCGGTGTATGTGCCGGTATCGTATTGCGCCAGCCGGCAAGCAGGTCGCCACGTACCATCGACAGCAACAACAGCACCATCACGGCCAATCCGAAGGCAACGATCTGCACGGCGCTGCCGCGCGCGCGCCGAGCAATGTTGGCGAACCCAAAGCGCCAGGCGATGCCCACGCGCTGACGCAAGCGCTGCAACTCGCCTACCAGAAGCAATGCCGACGCTCCCAGTACCAACAAGGTCACGAGCGTACCGCCGGCGACCCAGGCAAACAGCTTCAGGTCGTGCGCCTGCCAGGCCATGAGTGCGATCATAGTAAGCACCGCAGCCCCGTACGTGAGGGCGCTGCCCGCCGACACGGTTGCGACGTCGCGCCGTAGTATTCGCGTCGGCGGGACATGGCGTAGCGCGAGTAGCGGCGGTAAGGCGAATCCCGCCAGCACTACCAGGCCGACCGGAAATGCGACCAGCAGCGGGTGCAGTGACGGCGCCGGCAACGATGTCGTCACCAAGCCGGCCAAAATCCCGGTCAACGCCAAATGCCCGGCATAGCCGAGCACGCACCCTGCCAGGCTCGCGAGCAGCCCCAACCAGATCATTTCCAGGGCGAAGGCCCCCATGATGGTGGCTTGGGTCGCGCCCAGGCAACGCATGATGGCGCTGGTATCGAGATGCCGGTCGGCGTAACGGCGTGCCGCCATGGCGATTGCCACACCGGCGAGCAGCACGCTGACGAGCGCAGCCAGGCCCAAAAACTGTTGCGCGCGCTCAAGTGCGCGGCGCAGCTCCGGGCGTCCTTCCTCCAAGGTTAATACGCGCTCATTCAAGGCCAGTCGCGACGACAGCCCGGTCTTGAAGACCTCGATGGCGGCAGGCTCTCCGGCTGCGAGCAGCGCGTGTCGCACGCGGCTGCCACGCTGAATCAAACGCGTCGCCGAAACGTCATCGATGTTCATCAGCAGACGCGGGGCGATGTTGAAAAGCTCGCCGCCGCGATCGGGCTCGTAACTCAGCACCTTGGCGACGCGAAAATGAGCCTGCCCAAGTGTGATCGCATCGCCGACGGCAATGTCGAGCGCCTGTAACAGTGGCGCCGCCACCCAGACCTCGCCGCGGGCGGGGATCGAGCGCGTCGGCGCATCCGCGGCAAAAGGCGCATCCGCTAATCGCAGATCGCCGCGCAAGGGATACGCCTCGCTCACGGCCTTGAGCTCGACCAGCTGCATGCGCTCGCCTGCCAACGCCACGCTGCGAAATGCGAGCGTGCGTGCCGTCCGCAGTCCCATTTCGTGTGCATCTCTTTCACGCGCTTCGGCAATCGGTTCGGAAGACAGCAATACCAGATCGGCGGCCAGCAGCTCGTTTGCCTGCAGCCGCATCGCCTGTTGCACGCGATCGACGAAGAATCCAACCGTGGTCAACCCGGCGACAGCGATGATCAGCGCGATAGACAGAATCCGTAGCTCGCCCGCGCGCCAGTCGCGCCGCAGTGCGCGCAGCGAAAATGCAAAGATATTTCGCATCGTCTTCAGTTCTTCCGTCGATCCTCTGCCAGCGTGCCGCCCTCCAACTGCAGCAAGCGATGGCAATGTGCGGATATTTCGCGGTCATGCGTGACAAGCACCAAGGTGGTCGCACGTTCGCTGTTAAGGGCGAACAAGAGTTCTATGATGCGCGCGCCCGTGGCCTCGTCGAGGTTGCCCGTGGGCTCGTCGGC
>CAYGAS010000066.1:0-43663 GCA_964347935.1 uncultured Nitrospiraceae bacterium
GGACCGCGAGTGGGCGCGCAGCGCTGATGACGTGCTCTGGCGTCGCACCAAGGCCGGATTGCGTCTGTCGAACCAGCAGCGCGCGAGTGTCAGCGAATACATGCAGCAGCGCCTGCGTCCGGTGCCGGCGAAACAGCAGCGTAATTGAGGAGCATGCGCCGATGCCCGTATTTCGGCTAGAATCGCGCCTCGCCAAGCAGGATCGTTCATGAGCACCCTACAGCGAACCATCTCTCCCGTAGACGGCAGTGTCTATGTGGAACGCCCGCACGCATCGACACAAGAGATCGATACCGTACTCGCCAAGGCGACACAGGCACAGGCAGCGTGGAGGCAGGTCTCCCTTGCCGAGCGGGCCGCCTTGTGTACGCGCTTCGTGGATGCCTTTGTCGCCAAGACCAGCGAAATCGCGTCCGAGCTGTCCTGGCAGATGGGGCGACCAGTGAGCGCCGCCGCGGGCGAGGTGCGCGGGTTTGAGGAACGCGCGCGTTACATGATCGAAATCGCCGCGCAAGCACTGGCCGACGTGCAGACTCAGCCTAAAGCCGGGTTCACACGCTTTGTCCGCCGCGAACCGCTGGGCGTGGTGCTGACCATTGCCGCCTGGAACTATCCCTACCTCATCGCCGTCAACAGCGTGGTACCGGCCATCATGGCCGGCAACGCCGTCGTCTTGAAGCATTCTTCGCAAACGCCTCTTTGTGCCGAGCGTTTCGACCAGTGTTTTGGCGAGGCCGGCTTGCCCGAGGGCGTGTTCCAGGTACTGCACCTGGACCATGCCAGCACCGAGCGCGCGATTGCAGATGCGCGCGTCAATTTCGTGGCGTTCACCGGTTCCGTGGAGGGTGGACACGCCATTCAGCGGGCAGCCTCGTCGCGTTTCATCGGCACCGGCTTGGAGCTTGGGGGCAAAGATCCCGCCTATGTCCGGCCCGACGTAAATCTTGCGCACGCGATCGAAAATCTGGTGGACGGGTCGTTTTTTAACTCGGGACAGTCGTGCTGCGCGATTGAGCGCATCTATGTGCACGAAAAAGTTTACAACCAATTTGTAGAAGGCTTTGTCGAGCTGACGAAACAGTACCGGCTCGGCAATCCGCTCGATCCCGAAACCAATCTTGGCCCGCTGGTGCGGACCAAGGCCGCTGACTTCGTACGGGTCCAGACCGAGGAAGCAACGCGTGCGGGCGCGCGCGCCTTGATCGACCCGGCGCTCTTTGCGGCTAATGCGCCCGGCACGCCCTATCTCGCGCCGCAGGTGCTGGTGGATGTGAATCACCGCATGCGCGTCATGAGCGAGGAGACCTTCGGACCTGTGGTCGGCATCATGAAAGTGCGCTCCGATGACGATGCCGTTGCCTTGATGAATGACAGCCCTTACGGGCTGACGGCATCGATCTGGACTCAAGACGAGGCCGCCGCTATCGCCATCGGCGATCGCGTGGAGACGGGAACGTGGTTCATGAACCGCTGCGACTACCTCGACCCGGCGCTTGCCTGGGTCGGCGTCAAGGACTCCGGGCGTGGCTGCACGCTCTCGTCGATCGGCTACGAACACCTGACGCGACCCAAATCTTTTCATCTACGCACGGCAACCTAATAAAATGAATCTGAAAGGCAACTGGAACTACCCGACGAAGGTACGCTTCGGCGCCGGTCGCATTGCCGAACTCGCCGACGCGTGCAACGAGCTCGGCATAAAGAAACCCATGCTGGTCACCGATCCGGGGCTGGCAAAGCTGCCAATGGTGCAGGACGCGCTCGCGCGCAATGAGGCCGCGGGCCTGGCGAGCGCGCTGTACAGCGACGTCAAGCCGAACCCGCTCGCACGCAATGTCGAGGAGGGTCTCAAACGCTACCGTAGCGGCAATCATGATGGCGTGATTGCCTTTGGCGGCGGCAGTGCGCTCGATGCCGGCAAGACCATTGCCTTCATGGCCGGGCAAACGCGCCCGCTGTGGGACTTCGAGGATATCGGGGATAACTGGAAAGCAGCCGACGACGCCGGTATCGATCCGATCATCGCCGTACCGACGACCGCTGGAACGGACTCGGAGGGCGGCCGTGCCGCCGTCATCATGAACGAGGAGACTCACACGAAGAAGATCCTGTTCCATCCTAAGATGATGCCGTCTATTGTGATCGCCGACCCGGAGCTCACGCTGGGCTTGCCGCCACACATCACTGCCGCTACCGGTATGGATGCGCTGGCGCATTGCCTGGAGGCCTACTGCGTGTCCAGCTATCACCCTATGGCCGACGGCATCGCGGTCGAGGGCGCACGTCTGATTAAGGAGTGGCTGCCCGTTGCCGTGCGCGACGGCAAGGACCTGAGCGCGCGCGCCCACATGATGGTGGCGGCCAGCATGGGCGCTGCGGCCTTTCAAAAAGGCCTCGGCGCCATTCATGCGCTGTCGCATCCCGTTGGCTCGCTGTACGACACACACCACGGCTTGACCAACGGCGTGGTGATGCCCTACGTGCTCGCCTTTAACCGCACGGCGATTGACGAGAAGATGACACGCCTGGCAGCGTGGCTCTCCTTGCCGGATCCATCGTTTGCCGCCGTGATGCAATGGGTGTTAGCGTTGCGCGAAGAGATCGCGATCCCACATACCCTGCGAGAGCTCGGCGTCGAAAGCGACCGCCTCGATGCGCTCGCGCAGATGGCGGCCATCGATCCCACGGCCAGCGGCAATCCGGTCACTGTGGGTGTCAAGGAGCTCAAGACGCTGTTCGTTGCGTCCATTGAAGGGCGTTTGGATTAAGGCAACGTCCCAAGCTATGGAGTCAAGCGATGACTGAGGAAATTCTGCGTGGACGACGCAAAGCCCTGGAAGAGTCATTTTTCGCCAAACAAAACGAAAAACTGCGCCGCGCCTTGCGCGAGCAATTGGCAGCCAAGGCGAAAAAAGAAGCGCTAGCGGCCGCCTCGGGCATCAGTGACGATGCCGTGCTCGAAGAGTTGATCGCGCTCGATATTGCCGCCGACACCGTGGCGGCGCTGGCACTGGTGCCGTTGGTCGAGGTCGCGTGGGCCGACGGCAGCATCGATGAGAAGGAACGAGCCGCGATCCTTGCGGCCGCTGAACAATCCGGCCTGGAAAAAGGCGGCGCCAGTCACCAGCTACTCCAAAGCTGGCTCGCCGAGCCCCCCGCTCAACAGGTACGAAGCGCTTGGAAGGACTATGTGAATGCGCTCAGCAATACGCTCAGCGCCGGGCCGCGGCAAGCCCTCAAGAAGCAAGTCGTCGGGCGCGCACGTGCGGTCGCCGAGGCAGCAGGTGGCTTCCTCGGGCTCGGCAGCAAGGTCTCTAGCAAAGAACAGGCGGTGCTGGACGAGTTGGAGCAAGCGTTTTCCTGAGTCTTTCCGCGCGTGCACTTAGCTAATATGAATGCACCGATGAGCGTCGCTTTCCCCGCGCGTATTCGCCTCGCGCAGCTGCCGACACCGTTGCAGCCGCTCGACAGGCTCTCGGCCGAGATTGGCGGGCCCCGCTTGTGGGTCAAGCGGGACGACCTCACCGGTTCGGCCTTGAGCGGCAACAAAGTACGCAAGCTCGAGTTCTCCGTCGGCGAGGCGTTGCAGCAAAAGTGCGATACCCTGATTAGCTGCGGCGGCGTGCAGTCCAACCATTGTCGTGCGACAGCGATCGTCGGTGCCCAAGTGGGGCTCCACGTGCATCTCTGCCTGCGCGGGACACCCGAGGAGTTGCCGCAGGGAAACTTGTTTCTCGATTACCTGGCCGGGGCGACGGTGTCTTACTACGAACCGGGCGAGTACGGTGCGCGCCGAGATGAGATCCTGGCGGAGGTTCGAGACCGCTACGCGCGAAGCGGACAGAAAGCGTTTATCATCCCCTCGGGCGCGAGCGACGAGATCGGTCTTTGGGGGTACATCGCCGCCTGCGAGGAGCTCAAGGCCGATTGCGCCCGCCTAGGCTTTGCGCCGGATCATATCGTCTGTGCGGTCGGATCCGGCGGCACGCTGGCTGGGTTGATTCTGGGAAACGCTCTTTACGATCTCGGGGCAACGGTCTGGAGCATCAATGTCGACGAGAATGCAGCCTATTTCGAAGAGAAGATTCGCGCCGATTTCGAAAAGTGGAAGACGCGCTACCGACAGGGACTGAATGTCGACGCCTTGCCGATCAACGTGATTGAAGGTTATCTCGGGGCCGGCTACGGCCAGGCTGGGCCCGAGGTGCTTGCGACGATTCGCCGCGTCGCTGCCACAGAGGGCATCATTCTCGACCCGGTGTACACGGGCAAGACCTTCCACGGCTTGCTTAACGAAATCGAGCATAGCCGCTTTCGCGGCGCTAAGAATATTATCTTCATACACACTGGCGGGATCTTCGGTTTGCTGGCTCAGCACGGCGAGTTCGAATTCGACACCCGGGCAAGCAGCGCATGACCAGCAAGGCTGCGAAAAACGCCGTCACCTGGCCGGAGGAGATCTTCGAGGTCCTCAAGGAGGTCGGCATCCGTCAGGCGGCCTATGTGCCCGATGCCGGGCATGCGCGCCTGATCGCGCTTTGCCAGACCGATGAGACCATGCGCGCGGTTCCGCTTACTACAGAAGAAGAAGGCGTGGCGCTGCTCGCCGGTGCATGGCTCGGTGGCGAACGGGGCGTGTTATTGATGCAGTCAAGCGGTGTAGGCAACTGCATCAACATGTTGGCGATGGCAGCCGAGTGCCGATTCCCTTTGCTCATGCTCGTGACCATGCGTGGCGAGTGGGGGGAGTTCAATCCCTGGCAAATACCGATGGGGCAGAATGCGCGGCGTGTGCTCGAGGACATGGGAGTGGGCATATATTATGTCGATGAAACCCAACGGTTGGCGGAAACGGTCAATGCGGCGGCGCGGCTCGCGTTCGACACCTCGCGCATGGTTGCCGTCATCATTTCGCAACGTATCATCGGCTTTAAGGATTGGAATGCGACGCAGGGAGATAATTGATATCGCTTTTGGCTTGCCGGTATCCGCGCTTGGCTCCGCGCTGCGCCGTGTGTCGCTAGCGCCTTGGCGCCTTCCGACAAGACATCCCTGTCTCGGCGGTCGGGCGCAACATCCTGTCCGCGCCCCCTGGCGGGGCGTGGTCCAAGCCGCTAGCGGGACTTCGCAAGTCGCCTCGCGCAAACGCCGGCAGGCGCCAACAAACAAACGGTTCGATGGCTAACACTAAAGACATTAAGCTCGACCGCCGCGAAGTCATGGCACAGATCCTGAAAGAGCGCGGTGATGCGCTGGTCGTGACCGGTTTGGGCAGTACTTGCTGGGACGCTGCCGCCGCGGGCGATACGCCGCGTAATTTTTACGTCTGGGGCGCGATGGGCGGAGCAGCCATGATCGGCCTCGGGCTGGCGCTTGCTCAGCCCAAACGACGTGTGCTCGTCCTGACCGGCGATGGCGAGATGCTGATGGGTCTGGGCGGCCTTGCTACGATCGTCGTGCAGCGGCCGTCCAACCTTTCGGTTGTCGTCATCGATAACGAGCACTACGGTGAGACGGGCATGCAAAGCACACATACGCGCTTCGGAATCGACCTTGCCGGCATCGCCCGGGCCGCGGGCTTTGCGCACAGCACATGCGTTTACGCGGAAGACGAACTTAGAGTCTTGATTCCGACACTCTACAACGACAGCGGTCCGATATTCGCTGTCGTCAAGGTGATGGCGCGCTCCTATCCGACGGTCCTGCCGGCGCGCGACGGTACTTACCTCAAGAATCGTTTCCGGGCGGCCGTGCTCGAAGACAAGGCGACTAACTAACTAGCATTTGTCTCCACATCTAAGACGATTGAGCAAGCCATGACACCCTGAGAGTAACGCAGAGAATGCTTGAAAACAGACACTATTTTGGTTTTCTCCGCGTACGTGGCGTCTCAACAATCTTTGCGTTTATTCCAGAGCGTCACAAATAGGATGGTACCTCGAGACAGCTTTTAGGCATCGGCTCCTTTCCAAAGGTCGCAGCCGATTAGAATTTATTTATGTCCCATTCCGTCATCAACGGAGTCCAGCAAATTTGGGCGCGCGCCGTGATCACTTGCATGATCATCGCGCTTATGGTGCCGATTGCAAGCCATGCCGCCACTTTCACCGTAGACAGCACCGCAGACACAGTTGACGCCAATCCGGGGGATGGCATCTGCGCCGATCTCTCGGGTCTATGCACCTTACGGGCCGCCGTCCGAGAAGCCAATGCCTTAGCGGGTAGCGATTCGATCGCGCTGGATACGAATACGTATACCTTGACCGGTCTGTCGGGCGAGGACCTCGCGCTCTCGGGCGATTTGGACATCCTCGACGACCTGACGATTACCGGGACGGGAGCCGCGAATACCATTATCGATGGGGGTGGCGTCGACCGCATCTTTGACATCGATCCTTTGGGCGCGGGAGTTACTGTCACTGTCTCTGACCTGACCATCCGTGGCGGCGATGTGCTCGGCGAACCTGGCGGCGGCATTCGCAATGCCGGGACGCTAGTTCTAGACAACACGACTATCAGCAGTAACAACGTATCCGCAGCTAAGGGCGGTGCGATCTTGAGCTCAGGCACCCTCACGCTAACAGAGAGCACGGTGAGCGGGAACGACGCCGATGGTAATGGCGGCGGGATCTTTAATGACAATGGCTTGCTGACGGTGACTCGTAGTACGGTGAGCGGTAACCGTGCCACCGGTCCGGGGAATAGCGGTGGCGCGATTTACAATACCAACGGTGGTTCGCTCATAATTACCAATAGCACGATCACCAATAACACTGCGGCTACTTCGGGCGGTGGTATCTTTAATAGCAGTGGCGCCACGGCTACTTCCACCAACGATACGATAAGCCATAACTCAGCCAACCTTAACAACGGTGGCGGGATCTTCAACAATGGCACCGCCGCGCTAACCAATAGCATCGTCGCCAACAACACAGGTGGTAACTGTGCCGGGACGACTGCGATCACATCCAACGGTAACAACCTGGACAGCGCCAATACCTGTGGCTTCGCTGCGGCCGGCGACATTACCGGGCAGGACCCGCTGCTGGGTACGTTGGCGGACAATGGCGGACCAACGCAAACCCGTGAGCTTCTGGCCGGCAGTCCGGCCATCGATGCCGGCAACAATGCCGCCTGCCCGCCAACCGATCAGCGCGGCGCTATACGCCCATCTAACGGCACCTGTGATATCGGCGCTTTTGAAGTCGCCCCGGAGGTTGACCTGGCACTCACCAAGGATGACGGTGAAGAGTGTGCGGATCTGGACGATGTCCTGAACTATGTCATCACTGTCACGAATAACAGTAGCGCTGACGCGACCGGCGTTACGGTCACGGATACGCTCCCAACTTCTGTCACGTTTGTCGCGGTCAATTCCAGTGCCGGCGGCTGCACCGTATCTGGCGCCACCGTCACGTGCAATATCGGCACCCTTACAGGGAACACTAGCGCTACGATCACCCTCAGCGCCAGGGCAGATGTGATCGAAGAAATCACGAACACCGCCGACGTGAGCCTGAACGAATTCGATACGAATCCAGATAACAATACCGCTAGCGATAACACCCGTATCAATTGTTCTTGCTTGTTCACCAGCTGTGATGATGACTGCTTCATCGCCACGGCTGCCTACGGCAGCCCGATGGAAAAAGAGGTGAGAGTGCTGCGCGCCTTTCGGGATCAGTACCTCCTGACTAATGCCGCTGGCAGGAAATTTGTCGAGCTCTATTACCGTTACAGTCCGCCCGTGGCCGCGTATATTGCCAAGCGTGACGCCTTGCGGGCGGTGGTTCGCGGCAGCTTGAAGCCGCTTATCTGGTTAAGCCGCGCGCTAGTTCAGGGAAACGCTGTAGGTCAAACAGAGGGAACAGAGGCAAGGTTGTCGCCCGGGTCCGCCCGCCGCTACGATAGCCGTATCGGAGCAACCCAGTCCCAATAAATCCGCGCTAGGAGAAACGCCATGCATGCCCAAACGCAACCCCTCGAGAAGTACAAGACTCATATCAATGGCGAGTGGGTGGAGTCCGCTTCAGGCGAACACTTCGAAAGTGATAATCCCTACACCGGCCGTCCGTGGGCGTTGATTCCGAAATGCAATGCCCAGGATGTCGACCGTGCCGTGCAGGCCGCCCACCGTGCCTTTACGACAGGGGCTTGGCCGAAGCTCAGCGCCTCGCAGCGTGGTGCGTTGCTGCGCAAGCTGGGCGACGCCATCGCCGAGAACGCCGAGCATCTTGCTAGCATCGAGGTTCGCGATAACGGCAAGCTCATAGCGGAGATGGGCGCGCAGCTAAAGTACGTGCCGCAGTGGTACTACTACTACGGCGGACTGGCCGACAAGATCGAGGGATCGGTGATACCGATCGACAAGCCCGGAAATTTCAATTACACGCGCTACGAGCCGCTCGGCGTAGTGGGCGCGATCGTGCCCTGGAATTCGCCCTTGCTTCTGACCGCCTGGAAGTTGGCGCCGGCACTGGCCGCCGGCAACACCGTCGTCATTAAACCGTCCGAATTCACGTCGGCCTCCACCCTCGAGTTCATGAAGGTGGTCGAGAAAGTCGGTTTCCCGCCCGGCGTCGTCAATGTGGTCACCGGCTTTGGGCCCGAGGCGGGCATGCCGCTGGTCGAGCACCCCCTGGTGCGCAAGATCGCTTTCACCGGCTCCGACAAGACCGGCCAGTTGATCTACGAGACCGCCGCACGCGGCTTGAAGCGCGTGAGCCTCGAGCTTGGCGGCAAATCGCCGAACATCGTGTTCGACGACGCGCACATGGACAACGCCGTCAAGGGCGTGATCTCCGGCATCTTCGCTGCCACCGGTCAGACCTGCATTGCCGGCTCGCGCTTGCTGGTGCAGCAGAGCATCCATGACCAGTTCGTCGACAAGCTCGTGGCCTTTGCCAAGACCGCGAAGATGGGCGACCCGATGAGCCTCGACACCCAGGTCGGACCGGTCACCAACAAGCCGCAATACCAGAAAGTGCTAGATTACATGGCCATCGCCAAGAGCGAAGGCGCACAGACCCTGCTCGGCGGCGAGAAGGCGACGCGGCCCGAATGCGGCGACGGTTGGTTCGTCGAGCCGACGATATTTGGCGGCGTCAAGAATTCCATGCGCATCGCCCAAGAAGAGGTCTTCGGCCCAGTACTGTCGGTGATCCCTTTCAAAGATGAAGACGATGCCGTCGCCATCGGCAACGACATCGCCTTCGGCCTTGCCGCCGGCGTGTGGACGGAGAATATACGCCGCGCCATCACGATGGCGGATCGTATGCAGGCCGGCACCATCTGGGTGAACACCTATCGCGCCGTGAGCTACATGTCGCCCTTCGGCGGCTACAAGCGCAGCGGTCTCGGGCGCGAAAATGGCCAGGACGCGATGAGGGAATACTTGCAGACCAAGAGCGTGTGGATCTCCACCTCGACAGAAGTACCGAACCCGTTTGTGATCCGGTAGCAATCGGCAGCACTCACGCCCACCGCACGTAGGCCCCAGCGCCGGACGTACACCCTTTCGCCCGCGCTTGCGGATCGGCTAAGCTCCGCATGTGTCGGTGTGAGGTGACTTGCCGAGCGCTGCCACTCGGCATCATCAGTCTGTCAGCCTGAATGCCGCATTCAGCGGCGACGCGGATCACACGCTTATCGCGTGTTCGCCCTTGCCAACCGACGACGGTTTATGACAGGATACGCCGCTTTTCTTCGCCGCTTCCTACGGCGGAGGCAAGAAGTGGAGAACTCTAAATGCAGAAATGGCGGCGGGCTGTTTTCAATATTTTCGCAGCAAGCATCGTATCTCTCACAGTAAGCGGCGTAATAGGTCAGGCAAGCGCGAGTGCGCTCGGCCGCTATCCCGAGCGAGTATACGTGCCCACCACGATCGGCAACACGGTGCATGTGATCGACCCGAAGACCTTCAAGATCATCAATACCTACCGGGTCGGCAAGGAACCGCACCACGTCACCCCCTCTTGGGATCTGACGAAGCTCTACGTGAACAACACCATGGGCGACTCGCTAACCGTCATCGACCCGGCAACCAGCAAGATCGTCGATGAGATCCCGGTAATCGATCCCTATAACCTCTATTTCACACCCGACGGTAGCAAGGCCATCGTCGTGGCGGAACGCTTCAAGCGTCTGGACTTCGTTGATGCGAAGACCTGGAAGCTCATCAAAAGCGTGAGCGTGCCATGGGCCGGCGTGGACCATATGGCCTTCAGCCGCGACCGCAACTATCTAGTGGCGAGCTGCGAGTGGTCTGGTCGTATCGTCAAGGTGGACATCAACAAGATGGAGCTGGTTGCGAACATGAAGCTCGGCGAGAAGCCGATCGACGTGCTACGCCCGCCAGGACAAAACCTGATGTACGTGGCTGACCAGGGCGTGCACGGCGTATTCGTGATCGACCCCGACGCGTGGAAGCAGCTCGAGTTCATCCCGACCGGGCGCGGCGCCCATGGCATCATGCTGAGCCACGAAAAGAAACGCCTATACGTGAGCAATCGCCTGGAGGGGACGATTTCGGTGCTCGACATCGCGACGCGCAAGATCGTCGACACGTGGAAAACCGGCGCAAGTCCGGACATGGGTCAACTCTCCCCGGACGGCAAGCAATTCTGGATCTCGAGCCGCTATCACTCCGACATCCGCGTGATCGACACCGCCAGCGGCAAGGTGATCGCCCGCATCCCGACTGACCCGGGCCCGCACGGGCTCACCTACTTTCCGGCCTCGGCCGCTGCGCACTCACTCGGTCATAACGGGGTGTATCTGGAAGATTGAGCGCACTGCTCGCGGGCACGGCAGCCGTCTATATTTGCGCACACAAGTCACCGCCTCATTCCGGCTCGGCGGGGACTGGTCGCGCCGGCGTGGAGTACCACTGTTCCTTGGGCACGATCTTTGGTTGCTGCGGATCGGTTTCGTAGGCCGGTGTCATGATTTGCACGCCATATTCGTTGAAGAGATCAAGAATGTTTTGATGCAGTCGGGTATAGAGTCTTTCCGTATCGTGGGCATCGCCGCAATAGACGTTAATCTCGTAGGTCACGCAGAAATCCCCGAGCGTCTTCTGCAGCACGAAGGGCTTAGGCTCCTTTGCCACGCCTTCGGTCCTCTCTGCCGCCTGCAAGAGCATTGCCTCTACCTGGCGCCAGGACGTTTCGTATCCGATGCCGACCGTTGTATGCAGGATCAACCTGCCTTCGCGTGCCAGTGAACTGTAGTTCACGATACTGCTGTTCAAAACAAGCGAATTGGGAATGACAACTTGTTCATTCTTAGGGGTACGCAGATGGGTCACCAACAATCGAGACTCCGTCACGTTACCGACATACTCATCAATTCGAACACGATCGCCTGTTCTGAACGCCCGCCGGTAGATCATCGAGTAACCGGCGATCACGTTGCTGATGACCGACTGGGAGCCGAGTGAAAAGAGCACACCGAGGAAGATAGACACACCTTGAAATGCATTTGATCCCGAGCCCGGAATGTGCGGATAAGCCACCACTACCGCAAGGGCAATCACTAGCAGGCGCACCATCCGGTAGGTGGGCCAGGCCCATTCGCGATCAAACCCTGCTATGTACATCGTCCCCCGTGCCAACCCCGTAAAAGGTAAGCGAATCGCCTTCAGCACGTAACGGGTCACGAACACGAGGACCACAAGAAACATTAGATCGGGAATAACGGCGAGGAGGTTTTGGCCCATGATAATCAGTGGATCCACCGCCAGGTTCAACAGATGCGCGGATCGCGTCCATGGAAACAGTTGCAACAGGAACTCCAGGTAGAGGACTATCACAATCAGCACAGCTAAGGTCCAAACGAATTTACGCAGCCCGCGCAGGGCGCTCCACAGATGCGCGGCGCTCAGAAGCCGCAAGGACTGGGCCTCCAGCCCCTCTAATTTCGCCTTCACCCGCCTATCAAGTACGACATCAAGCCGGCGTAAGGCCCGTCCGCCTAGCCAAAGGAACAGGCCTAGTCCGAGAGTTGCGGCAAACGCGTATAGCGTGCTGCGTAGCTGATACTCCGGTGTCCGATCGCGCCGATAAGCTTTGATCGCTTCGGCAATACGCTTGACATAGACGTCGGCCAGAATCTTGCGGTCCGCTTGTTCCAGTTGCGCGTCCTCATCCAACACGAATAAGACGAGTTGATCGCCTGCTGCGATTCGTGAGCCTTCTTTCACCTCGGTCACCCCAAGCGCGTTCGGCGAGAAGGCAGGGTCGGCTGCCAGCGCCTTGATTCGCGCCGCGATTACCTGGGCGCGCTTTTTGGCCGGATACGCCGATACGCCGCGCACACGAAACAGCTCCACCCCATCGATCACCACTGGTGCTGCGGCGATCTTTTCTGTTGCTGGGGGAGCGGCATTGACTACGCTAGCCAATAACAACACTGAAATCAGCAACCCTGCTACGGCACAGATAGGCGCGCCCCGACGAGGTGGCGTGGTGGCATTACGGCTCATGGTCTTCTCCATCGCATGATCGATTCTTGTTTGGTACAACGACACGAAATTCTCGTGCACGTTGGCCTTCGCCCGCTAGAAGCTGTGCCCGGCGGCGCTAGCAACTCTGGCCCAAGACAACCTAATCGCGCACGACATTACTGTGAGGCATCGCTCGGCAACTGGCAATTGCGCGCGAACAAGTGGTCACCTCACCGTGTTGTTCCCTCCAACTGCATGCGCAGCTCGCTGAGCGCCCGGTTAGCGGGGGCGCGTTGCAGGGCCTTGTCGACCACGGCCAGCGCCTCGCGCGTGCGCCCGGCGCTGTGCAGTGCGACGGCGTAGACATAGCTGTAGCGGGTCTCCTCGGGAGCGAGCTCTGCCGCTCGCTGTAGCGAAGCGAGCGCCGCCGAAAGATTCTTCTGCCGGACCTGCAGCAATCCCAGGCTGTGGTATAGAGCGGCTGCTTGTGGTAAGCGGGCGATCCCGGCGCGCAGGATTTGTTCACCCTCGGGATCGCGGTTTTGTCTGCGCAGCAGATCGGCAAGATTGACGTAGGCCGGCGCCCAGTTCGGATCGAGTGCAAGCGCCTCACGGTAGGCGTGCCCAGCACTATCCGCCTGGCCCCGTGCCGCGTAGAAGTTGCCCAGGTTAACGTGGGCGGCCGGATCGTCGGCATTTTGTCGTTGTGCCGCCAAGTATTCATTGCTCGCCCGTTCAAGGTCCGCGCGTGCGCTTGGCGCAAGAGCTTCGAGCGGAACATCGGCAAGGGCGCTCGCCGCCAGTGCGCGAACAGTGCGCATTGGATCCCGCAGCAGATGCTGGATAAGCTGCCAACGTGTCTCGAGCGCTACGCGTTCCAGTGCCTCGAGCGCCGCCATGCGCACCAACGGATTCGTATCGCTAAGCGCATCGTTGAGGGCGTCTAGCGTTTGCGGGCTCAGCCAATCGCGCAGCGCTACAGCCGCCGTCGCGCGGGCGATCGCCGGCTGATCATGATCGCGTAACAATCCTAACAGGCGGAGCCCGGCATCTTGGGTTATCGAGCGCGCTTCGTGCAGCGCTTCGGCATAGCGTTGATAGCTTGTCGGCTTACGACCGTACCATTGCCGGACCTTCGCCGCGGCCCATGCCGCCGGCTTCTCATTGTGACAACGGTTGCAGGCGTTCGGGGTACCGAGCTTGCTGGAGAGGTCGGGCCGCGGAATGCGAAAGCTGTGATCCCGTCGTGGATCGACGACCATGTAGGTTTTGGCCGGCATGTGGCAATCAACGCAGTTTGCGCCCGCCGACTCAGAACGATGAAAATGATGTTTAGGCGTCTCGTATTTTCCCGGCGCATGACATTGAAGGCACACGCCATTGCCCGGTACTTCGAGGGCAAGACTGTGCGGGTCGTGACAGTCACTACAGGTGATCCCGGCCCTATACATCTTGCTCTGCAGGAACGAACCGTACACGTAGACCTCGCCGTCGATCTGCCCGTCAACATGGTAAAGGCCCTCAACCAAGAGCGACGGCAAGTAACTATCCATGAGCGGCTGCCCGGGGCGGTCATCATCGAACAACTGAGCGCGCCGTGAGTGGCAGCGGGCGCAAAGCTCAATCTCGATCTCGGTCTGGCGTGGGACACTACGCCGTGGCGTACCCGACTGCGGATCCAGTATCCATTGCATACCCTTGCGCTCGTCGAGAGAGATGACGAGCCCTTTGCTGCGTGCATCGATCGTCTCCCAGCCCTCCTTGCGCTTCGCCCAGCTAACGTGATGCGAGCCGGGTCCGTGACAGGCCTCACAAGAGACGTTGATCTCCGACCACGTTGTTTCGTATTGGCGGCGAGCCGAATCATAGTTTTTCCGCAGGTTCGTCGAATGGCAATCCGCACACATGAAGTTCCAGTTCTGCCGCAGTCCCGTCCAATGCAGCTCATCGCGATGCGTGACGGCTTCATTCGGATAAAGATGGAACCAGCGCTGCCCGCCCTGCTCCTTCGGTCGAGTGTCCCAGGCAATGTTGAGGGCCTGAAGGCGGCCGCCGGGTAACTCAACGAGATATTGCTGGAGCGGTGTCGCCCCGAAGGTGTACTTGATCCCGTAATCGGCAAGCTTGCCGTCCGGACCGTCCGTACGGACAAAGACCTTGTCCTCACGCTTGAAAAAGGTCGAGGTGATGTCGGCATAACGAAAGGTTGTGTTGTCGAAGTTGCCGAGTACGGACGTCTCGGTCGCTTCCTGCATGGCGAGGTCGTGATGCGAGCCTCGCCACAAGCGCCCCTGCTCGGTATGGCATTCGAAACAGGTTGTCCCTCCGACATAGGTGGGCGCAGTAAGAACCGGCTTAGGGTCGGCGCGCGGCGTGTGCGGTGCTTCTATAGGGCGCAGCACCCACCACACACCGGCACCCGCAAACACGACGAGCAATAGCCCACTGATCAACCAACGCAAGCCCCGCGTGCGACCCGGCGGTACAGCCTCCCGGGGCGGGGTTGGTGAAGTCTGGCCTTTATTGATGCGATTTCTTGTTCGCCTCTTGCGACTCATCTCGAATGCGATTATAAGCTTCCAGGAAGCGAGAATGGAGAGCGGGCCACGCCGGTGCATCGCTAGGCAAAAAAAACGGACACCCTGCTGATGGGCGCCCGTTTGGTTGCCAAATATTCCTGCTTTACTATTGCGGCTGCGGGTTCGACTGCACCTTAGCCATGCCGAATTCTCTCTTACTTCATTTCACGAGCCCGAACATGCCCGACCGCGACTACGGTACCTTATTCAACCAGTGGCACCTCGGCCGCAATCTCGTATTTTACGATCGCCCGGATCTTGTTCTCGATCTGTAGGTAACGTGCGACCTTCCACTCGGGCAATGCCTTCTCCAGCTTCGGCACGTAGGCACGCTTCAGTTTGAGTTCGGACTCCTCGATCGCAAGCATCTCGCCGAGCAGCTTCTTTGCGGTGTCGTTGGAAACAGGGCCCTTGTTGTACGCGTCTGCGTACTTCAGGATCAGCTTTCCCAGACGCTCGTTTATTCCTTGCAGGTCCTTCTGGTAGGCATCGTAGACGGGCCAGAAACCCTTGGCCTCCGACTCCGTGAGGCCCATGTTCACGGCCACGACTAGTTTTTTATCCGCCTTAATCTTGTCGCGCAGGATCTGCATGTTGTCCTGGGCCACAACAGGCATCATCGCCAACGCCGCAATCATAAGCACAAATATCTTAGCAGTTTTCATAGACATGTCTCCTGGTTCAGTTTGGTGAATGAAAACCATCGATTCGCTCACCCTCTGCTACGTGACTGGTAGACGAAATCGCACAGTTCTCTTGCCGACCTTGCTCACTCTATGGTGTGTACCAAATAGGCGACGTGTAGGCGCGCTCGGTTGTGGTCATCGGCACCGTCTTGTCCACCTTGACCTTGAACCGTGCGGCATCGTACGCGGTCCAACGCGGCGTCGGGATCTCGATCACGCGCACGTAGTAGAACGCGCGCAGTTTCGGATCGAAGTCCGGATCTTTCCACACTGTAATCAGTTCCGGCGCACCGATGGTGTTGGTCCAGGTCGCGTTGGCGACGTCGACCGTGCTGCCCACCGGGGGCAGCTTGCCGTCGGCGCCCGGCTTGCGATCGCCCGCCCAGACGACGTCGTAGACCTTCTCCTGCCGCTTACCCTTCGCGTCGATCCAGCCCTTGACGATCTGGATGCGGTCGAGGTTGCCGCCGAGCGGGTCCTTCAGCGCCGCAACCAGGAACGTGGGCGCCTTGCCCGCGGGCGCCTTGAGCAGGTCGCCGCCCATTGTCACGCCGAGCTGATAGCCGATCGTCGCCGGCGTGCGCGATCTGGCGTGCTCGGGCCTGAAGCCGTAGCCACCGAAGAAGCGCACGATCATGCGCGAGCCGGTGGTCGCGTAGGTCTCCTTGCGCTTCATCGCATCCCAAATCGCTTCGCGCGTGTTCTCCGTCGCCCACACAGCGGCATAGCCGCTCGACGCCTGTTCCCATCCTATGATGCAGTTGCTGCCGAAACAGCCCACCGCATGCTCCCAGCGCTTTGGGCCCGGCTCGGTGCCGGAATGCTTGCCGAAGAAGTTATCCTCCTGCGCAGTAGCGAGCGCGGTGTGGCTGTCCGCCGAGCCCACCATGCCGAACTTGTACGGGTTGACGCCGGTCTTCTGCTCAAGCGCGAGGCCGATCTTGAGCGCCTCGCGGGCGTACTCGTACTGCAGCATCTCCTTCTTCTTCGGCACGCTCAGATCGAGATTTCCCTTGTCCCAGGTCTCGTAGTCGGCGAACTCGTCGTTCGGCGACAGGAACGGATGCGTCTCGCCATCGCCCTTGATCTGCGTGACCTCGTACAACGGCTCCCAGCGCATGCGCGTCTTTGCATAAGCGCGGTCGAGCGGCTTGCCGGTGAAGCTGTCGACCATCGGGAACATGATGCCGTTCGACAGGTTGCCGTTGTGCGCGAGCGCGAGGATGCGGCCGCCGGTCTTCTGCTCGTAGGCCTCGAGCCACTTCCACAGGTCGCGCGGATCGTCGCTGCCCAGGGGCTTGAGCGTGGTATACGGCTCGACCATGCTCGCCTTGTTGCCGCCCTCGCGGAAGATGACGACGCGATGCAGATTGTTGCCGTTGGTGTTCGAGGTCCACTCGTAGCCGATGAAGGCGGTGAACTTGCCGGGGTCGTTGTATTTGTCGGCCGCCTTGACCGCAGTCTCCCAGGCCGAGCGGTAGGCCTGGCTGCCGGGCAGCGACGCGAGCGCGGGCGGGAATTTGTTCTGGCTGAACGAAGAGATGACCTCCAGCGCGGCCTTCACGCCCTGCTGGCCGCCTTTCTGGACCATGTCGTACCAGCGCTTGCCGGTCGCATCGGCGAGCATCGCAGGATCGCCGGCAAACAGGCGCGGGAAGAACCCCATATTGTCCGAGTGGTCCGCGACGACGAGAAAATCCAGCGGCCGCGAAAGCCTGACCTTCAAGCCGGTCGACGAGACAAGCTCTTCGCCGCGCGCGAAGCGGTAGGCATCCTCGGGCTGCAGGCGCGCGCCGAAGGCACCGGCATCCATCGACATGCCTGTGTGCAGGTGGGTGTCTCCGAAGTACACCTGGTCCGGAAAATTACGCCCGGCGTAAGGCGAGAAATGCCGCTGCGGCTTGAATGCACCCTCCAGCGTCTCCGCTGGCGGCACTGGGTCATTAGCCATCACCGTGCCAGCAAATACCGTCACAAGCACAACCACTATGTGCACGCTCACAAATTTGCAGAACTTCATCTTTTACCCCCCTGCTGTCGAAACGGTCTTGTCGCGTCGTCGCTGATTGACTCACATCCAAGATTTTTCATCTTTAGGGCGTATACCAGATCGGCGAGGTGTAGGCGCGCTCCTGGATGGTTGCCGGGCGTCCGGTCTTGGCCGGATCCATCCCGAGCGCAATGGCGTCAGCCAGCGTGTGTCGCGGCGTGGGAATCTGGATCACGCGCACATAATAAAAGGCACGCAACGCCGGATCGAACGCGGGATCGGTCCAGACGGTGGCGAGCTGGGCATCGCCAATGCTGTTGCTGTACTTGCCGGTCTTGATGTCGACGGTACTACCGACCGGCGAAGCCTTGCCGTCAGCGTCGACCGTACGGCCATCGGAGAGCGCGATGTTGAAAACCTTCTCCTGCGGCTTGCCGTCCTTGTCCACCCAAGCTTTGACGATCTGGATGCGATCCAGATTGGCCTCGACCGGGTCCTTCATCGCCGTGGCCATAAAAGTGGGTGCCTTGCCCTTCGGTGCCCTGCTGATCTCGCCGCCCATGGGCACGCCTTTCTTGTAGCCGCGCTCGACCATTTTCTTGGCCGCGAGGTCCTTGGCGTCAAAATCCCAGCCGCCGAAGAAGCGCACCCGGATCCGTGGCCCGGTGGTGGCATAGACCTCTTTGCGGCGAAACCCGTCGAACAACGACTCGCGGGTATTCTCTTCGGCATACACGGCCACCAGACCCGCGGCACCCATTTCCCACCCCGGTGTGCCCGGAATGATGTCTTCTGACCTGGTTTCCGGCGTGGAATCAAGCGCCATCTTGCCGTGGAAATTGTCCTCCTCGGCGGAGGCCAAGCCGGTGTGCGAATCCGTCGAACCGATCATCCCGAACTTGTAGGGATTCGCACCGATGCGATCCTCAATCACCAAACCACGCATCAGTGCGGTACGAGCATAGTCACCCACCCGCGCCACACGTTGTTCGTGCTGCTTGATGTATTCGCGGTCCTGCTCAGTCAGCTCGCCGAGAAAGGCGTCACTGAACATGGCTTTTTGCTTGGTGCCCTCGACTTCGATCAAGTGGTCATAGGTTTCGTAATCGGCAAATTCGTCAGTCGGCGACAGGTTGGGGTGGGTCTCTGAATCACCTTTGATCTGGGTCATCTCCACAACAGGTTCCCACCTCATGCGCGTAGCCGCATATTCCCGGGTGAGCACCTTGCCGTCGCTGTCCTGCAAGGGAAACATGAGGCCCTTGCTGATGTTGGAGTTGTGCGGAATGGCGATGAAATTCGTACCCGTCTTCTGCGAGGTCGAATCCAACCACTTCCACAGGTCTTCCGGCCTATCACTGTCGAGCGAAGTATAGGGAATAAACTGTTCGCCCTTTTGTTTGCCCTCGCGCATGAAAATCACGCGATGCAGGTTCGCGCCTTGGGGTGTCGAAGACCATTCCCAACCCATGAAGGCGGTGAATCTGCCGGGCTCGTTGTGCCGGTCGGCAGCCGCCATGATCTCGCCCCAAACGGTACGGTTAATCTCGGGATTGTTAAGATCTGGATTGGGCGGCACCACTTTGTTCACCTGGGCGATGAGCTCGCCGAACACCTCGATCTGCTTGCCGGCATCTGCCATCTGCTTGTAACGCTTGCCGGTGGGTGTGCCGGTCACCAACGGATCGCCCTGAAAGATCTTCGGCACCACACCCATGAACTCGCCGTGATCCGAGACCACGAGGAAATCGAGCGGTGTGCCGATCTGCACGCGCGCCCGGTGATAGGGATGCACGACCGGAAGTCCTTTGGCATAACGGTACGCAGTGTCCGGATCGGCGATGTGATTGCGCATGAGATAGGCGTCCGGCGAATACGAGGTATGCAAATGCGTGTCGCCCCAATAGACCTCCCGCAACGGCTGCGACTCGGTCATCGCCGGCTTTTCCACGACGCGCGTCGCCTCCTTGGCGACTTCCTTTTCCTGTGCCGGTTCCTGCGCCTTCTCACAAGCCGCAAGCGCTAAAAAGGACGTAATAGCCAAAAGCAATCCTGCAATCCTGACTTTACTTATCAAATCCCTACTCCTCGTCGTTAGCTGATTAAAAGAACCCGCTGACGCGTTGAATTACCCAAAACGCAGCAAGACCGCCGATGCCGTAGGCCGCTGCACGTGGGGCCCAGGTGATTGGCCGCTCAAGAGTACGCTTTCCAAGTTGCAAGATGATTAACACGAGGCCGATGAACAGCAGCTGCCCGGCTTCGACACCGACGTTAAACATGAGCAGAGCCAGCGGGATATCCGTTTGGGGCAGCCCGACCTCCGACAATGCACCGGCAAAGCCGAAACCGTGCAGCAAGCCGAAGCTAAAGGCGACGATCCAGGGGTAGCGTTCGGTGAGTCCCTGTCGTGCGTCGCGTTTCTTCGCAAGCTCGGTCGCCAGAAAGAGAATGCTCAGCGCAATCACGGCCTCGACCGGCGCTTGCGGGACATGGACCAATCCGAGCGTCGCCGCAGCCAGCGTAATGCTGTGGGCCACCGTAAAGGCCGTGACGGTTTTTATCAGCAGCCAGCGCCCTTGCACGATCAGCAGCAGGCCCAACACGAACAGCAGATGATCGATACCGCCCAGAATGTGCTCGACACCCAGTACAAAGTAATCGCCGCTCACCCGCCATCTCGAAGGTGCGCCCCTTAAAATAAAACCAGGTGCGTTGGGCCGGAGAATATGCGAATAACTCGCGCCGTTAGCCAACTGCACCCGGGCCAAGACATCCGTCAAGGTTCCCTCTAGACCTTCTATATATAAGGAATGCCCCGCCAGCCCGGTGTTGCCGCAGTCCGCCGTCCAGCGCTCGAGCGTCGATCCGGGGAAGACGTAGGTCCCCTTGAGCCCGACCTCTACGCAGTGACGCGGCAATTTCGGATAAAGCGCCAGCACTTGGTCGCCGCGCGCCGGACGGCGCCACATGATTTCGAAGACCCCAGCCTCTCGCTCGCGCAGCTCGAGATAGGCCGGCCGCGATTCGTGCGCGACACTCGCGAGCGGAAACCACGCGCTGATCGCCAGCATGCCGGCAAGAAACCACGATACTCCGGGCAACTCCTTATTTTTCATTCTTCAATGCCATCCACTTTTTGCCCTCTAGCGGCGCGACGACGATCTCGTAGCGCTCCCGCAGCCGTTGGTACGCGAGCTCATTCACTTCCCGCCGTCTATCGATTAGAAAATCGTTCTCGACCTTTTCGCGCACGGCCGCGAATTCCGGCAGGCGTGATTCAGTACGATCACTGATATAGACGAGGTGCAAACCGTATCCGGATGCAACGGGCCCTTGCCATGTCTCCGGCTCGAGCTCCACAAGGCGTCTTACAAACGCCTGACCGAAATCCCGCGCGATCTCAGGCGCGCTTTTTTCTACGTACTCGTGCGCCAGCATGAAGCGATCACCCCGCTCTCGCGCGCGCTCAGGTGATTCCTTGACTGCTTGCAAGCGGTCAAGTTCAGCTTGGGCATCCCTTTGAATGCTCGAGCCGCGCCGATCGGGATTGAAATAGATGTGCGCGAAGCTTAGTGAAACGGGCTGACGGTAGCGTTCCTGGTTCTCTTGGAAATAGGCGCGAAGCTCGGCCTCATCAGGTTCCGTCGGCACCGCAAGGTCAGCCACGAGGAACTCCACCTTTTGCGCCATACGGCGACGCACGATCGTGTCATCTTTGTCCAGGCCTAATGCCAACGCCTCTCGATAGAGCACTTCCTCGCGGATGTGGGCTTCGATCAGGCTTTCGAGCTCCGGCTGCGTCGGCGGACGTTGCCACTGTTTCATCCAGCGCGTGCGCAGGAGGTCGATGTCGTTCGCCGACACCTCGATTCGCGTGCTGGTCGAAGTCGCATACGGATCGTTGAGCCAGAGATAGGCAGCGAAAAGGAACGCGCCGATGGCAAGAAAATGCACCAGCGGCTCGCGGTACCACGTCACGTCTCCTCCACTTGGGTGGTCGGTTCTGAGGCAGGTAGGTTTTGCTACCGATTTGAAGCGTTGCACCTTAACGTCAGTGGTCTGCGAATGCAAGGCAAGGTTAATGACAAATCTAAGGGCTGATTTAATGCTTAGCAGGGCTAAGGTTTTGGCATTTGTGTCGACAAGGCCGGTCGGCCTTGTCGAAGTGAGCAGTCACGCGGCGCCAGTAGGCGGGGGCGGCCCTTTGACTTCCCGGGCGGCGGGAAGCGCGTTGGCCGCTTTATCTTGGCTCTCGCGATAAGCGGTGTAGGTGGCGGCCGCAAATACCGTCACACCACCGATCCATACGCCTGCATCGGGCACCTCGGCAAACGCCGTGTAGCCAATCAACGCACCCCAGATGAGCTTGAGGAAATCCAGCGGCAGAACCGAGGTCGCGTCGGTCATGCGCAGCGCCTGCGCCATGCCGAGCTGTGCCAGGGTGCCGGATATGCCGACAAACACAAGCCACAACAGTTGCTCGCCATTGGGCCACTGCCAGAAGAACACGGCCGCGAGAAATGACAGCGGTGTCATCAGCAGCACCATATAGGCCGTGATCGTCACGGACGAGTCAGTCCGGGAAAGCGCTTTAATAATGATAATCGCGCAGGACCAGATCGCGGCCGAGCCGAGCACCAGCAAAGAGCCCAGATCAACGGATTTCAGGCCCGGACGGATGATGATCAGCGCGCCGATAAAACCGACGATGAGCGCGCTCCAGCGCCAAAAATAACTTTTCTCCTTGAGAAAAAAGATCGCCAGCAAACTCGCGAACAACGGCGCCGTAAAGCCCAACGCCTGCACCTGGGCAATCGGTGTCAGGCCAAGTCCCATAAAGAACATCAGCATAGCCACCACATTGACCAAAGCACGCGCCCCGTGCAGGCCGAATCGTTGCGTACGCAACGGCGCCAAGCCTCGTTGCAAGAACCAGGGTGCAAGTGCCAGCAGACCGAAGAAGTTCCGAAAGAAGGCGATCTCGAAAGGGTGCAGATGCTGCTGGGTCGCAAGATAGCGCACGCCCCCATGCATACCTGCGAAACAGATCGTTGATCCGACCATAAAAAGAATACCGAGCATGGGCGAAGACTGCTCGGTGTTCATTCTCGAGAGCAGGCGAGAAAAAAGTGGCAAGTGAAAACTCCCTACGGCTGGTTGCCGCAGTCATGATACGGCTTTCCCTCGTGCGGTGCACACAGCAAGCGACGATTGCACCGGAGCAACGTGCCCCTGATGACCGACATCATTGCCAAGAGCCGGCCATGAACAACGGTTGCTGCCTTTGTTATACGATATTATGCTGCAATTTCGACTAGCCGCGTGTGTGCGGTCCTTGTACAATTTGGCCCAAGAACAGCGGCGCGGTGAGACAGTCATGAAAACAATACTCGTGCCGTTTCACGGCACTGATATGGGGCAAACAGCCCTCGAGCTGGCGTATAGAATGGCGCAGCACTTCGGCGGCTACGTTGAAGGCTTGTTCGTGCGTCAGCCCCCGCCGATTGTCGCCGGCGAGGGGATCACGATTCCCGGCGAGTACCTAGCCCAGTTGGTCGAGGAAAGCCGCAAACTTGCCGATAGCGCGCGCGAGCGTTTTACTAAGTTCATTAACGAGAAAGGTCTTCCGCTGCAAGACGTCACCTTCGCCTCGGAGCAACCGTCAGCGGGCTGGCGCGAGGTGGAGGGCCTCGAAAGCCAGATCGTCGGCGAGTACGGGCGCTTATTCGATGTGATCGTGATCGGTTGCGCAAACAAGCAGTCGGTCGCGGACCGTAATGCCATGTGCGAGGCGGCACTGTTCGACAGCGGTCGTCCAGTGTTGACCGCGAGCGCAGAACTCCCGCCAACTTTCGGCAAGACCATCGTCGTCGCTTGGAACGGTAGCACGGAAACCGCCCGCACCATCGGCCTCGGCATGCCGCTCCTGTTGCGGGCGGAACGAGTTGTTGTACTGACGGTCGAAGGCGCGACGGTACCGGGCCCGGGCGCGGAGCAGGTCACCCAGCATCTGGTCCGCAACGGTGTTCGTGCCGAGGTTAAGATCGCTCAGCTCGAAGGCCGTACATCAGGGGTCGCCATACTCGAAGAGGCGAAGCAATTCGGCGTCGACCTGTTGTTCAAAGGCGCCTATTCCCACAGCCGTTTGCGCCAGATGATTTTCGGCGGCGCCACCTCGCACATCCTGGCCTCTGCCGATTTGCCCGTGTTCATGGCGCATTGACTCTTGGACCCTCGCCGGTGTGGGCGCGCGGCTCCAGGCTTTCGCCTTATCCGACCGTGCACCGCAGCCGCGAGAAGGGGCATACTGCCCCCGCGGCGGGCAGCACTTTCGTCGCTGCGCTGTCCTGCTGCGCTCGAAAGTCCGGGGCGCGCCCGCGCGGCGGGAGCAGGGTCCGCTGGACCTTTCTCGGGACGCCGCCTCGCCCTTGTGCTTGCCCCCAAAGTGGGGCTTCAGCCGGTGCGCGCTCGGGGCTCCAGCAGTCGCCTTGCAACCACGCCGGCGAGGCTGGCACAGTGGGTGGCACGATGAGCCTGCCGATCTTTCATATGCTGAGCGGTGCGCCGGAGCCGGTGGCACCGTATAGTCACGCGGTCGAGGTCGAGGGCTGGGTGTTTGTCACCGGGCAGCTTGCGACCGATGTCCGCTACGATCCCGCAGACATACCCGAAGGCATCGAGGCGCAGACTGACAAGGTCATGCAAAACCTGCGCACGGTGTTACAGGGTGTGGGCGTCGGCTTCGAGAATGTCGTCTGTGCGCGCGTCTTTCTCACCCACTTCGAAGAGGACTACGCCAGGATGAACCGGGTCTATGCGAGCTACTTCCCGCAAGAGAAGCGTCCCGCGCGTACTTGTGTCGGCGTCACGGCACTGGCCGGTGGAGGGCGCGTCGAAATCGACTTGATTGCACGCCGGCCTTGACCAGAACGACGTACAGCGTGGAGCGATGCCGATGAAGCTGAGCGACGCACAATTGCGAAGCTTTCATGACGACGGTTTCCTGATTCTGCCGCAGCTTTTCTCGATCGAAGAAGTCGAGCTCATTCGTGCCCAGCTGCCGACGTTGTTCGCCGAGCGCTGCCCGCAGAACTTTCGCGAAAAGGATTCTGATGTCGTGCGCACGGCAATGGGCCTACACCTGCGAAACGATGTCTTTGCGCGTTTGGTGCGCCACCCGCGCTTGCTCGAACCGGCATTGCAAATCCTGAAAGAAGACGTCTACATCCAACAGGTCAAGGTCAATGCGAAGGAAGCATTCTCGGGCGAAGTGTGGCAATGGCACTATGACTTTGCCACCCATCACGGCGAAGACGGCGTGCCGAAGCCGCTCGCGCTTAACCTGCACATCTTTCTCGACGAAGTGAACGAGTTCAACGGTCCGCTGGTCTTCATACGCGGTTCGCACAAGCACGGGCCGGCACCGACGAGTCTCGATACCGTCACGACCAGTTATCCACTGTGGACGGTAGACGACGAAACGGTTCAGGCCTTGGTAGCCGACGGCGGATTGGTGGCCGCCAAGGGGCCGCCGGGCACGGCGTTGATCTTCGCCGACTGTCTCGTGCACGGCTCGTCGATCAATATGTCGCCGTGGCCGCGACGGATTTACTCGCTTATCGTCAACCCGCTTTCGAACGCCCTCACCCGTCACCGACGTCCGGACCACCAGCATCATCGCGATGTCACACCGGTGACACCACTAAGCGATGATTGCCTGTTCGCTGGGGTGGCGGCGTGAAGGAACCGCATTCCGGATACTTTAGCTCCCCACTCGCCGAGGCCGACCCGCAGGTTGAACGTGCCGTCGCCGGCGAGCTGCGCCGGCAACAGAATCAGATCGACCTGATCGCCTCCGAGAACCTCGTGAGTCGCGCCGTGTTGGAGGCGCAGGGCTCGGTCTTCACGAACAAAACGGTCGAAGGCTATGTCGGTCAGCGCTACCACGGGGGCGCGGATTACGCCGATCAGATCGAAGCGCTTGCTATCGAGCGGGCCCAACAGCTCTTCGGTTGCACCTATGCCAACGTGCAACCCCACTCGGGCAGCCAGGCCAACCAGGTCGTATTTCTCGCCTTCCTGAAACCGGGTGACAAGATCCTCAGCATGGAGTTACCCGCAGGAGGTCACCTCAGTCATGGTGCGAAGCCCAATCTGTCCGGCAAATGGTTCAACGTCGTTCAGTACGGCGTCAACGAGAGCTCGGGCTTGATCGATTACGACGAGGTCGAGAGACTCGCTATCCAACAGCAACCCGAACTGATCATCGCCGGCGGCTCAGCGTATCCACGCGTTATCGACTTCGCGCGCTTTCGCGCCGTCACCGATCGCGTGGGCGCGTTGCTGCTTGTCGATATGGCGCACTTCGCGGGCCTGGTCGCGGGCGGTGTACATCCAAGCCCGCTGCCCCACGCAGACATCGTCACTACAACGACCTACAAGAGCCTGCGCGGCGCGCGTGGCGGCTTGATCTTGGCCAACGACGCGGACCTAGGCAAGAAGATTGACGCTGCCTTGTTCCCCGGTCTACAAGGCAGCGCAATGCTTCACAGCATCGCCGCCAAAGCCGTCTGCCTCGGCGAGGCGCTACGACCGGAATTTCGAGAATACGCGCGCGCAGTCGTTCAAAACGCGCACGAGCTGGCATCGATCTTAGACGAGCGCGGTTATGCGCTCGTGTCCGGCGGCACCGATACAGCGCTGATGCTACTGGACGTGCGCCCGCAGGGACTGACCGGTAAGGCCGCCTGCGACAGTCTCGAGCAAGCCGGCCTGACGTGCAACAAAAACGCCATCCCCGGCGATCCGCAACCACCGACGCTCACGTCGGGGCTGCGTCTGGCGAGCTCTGCCGGCACCACGCGTGGATTCAGGGCCCGGGAGTTTCATCAGATCGGGCATTGGATCGCAGACGTGCTCGATGGGCTCGCGAAGAACCCCGACGACAACGGCACCATTGAACGGAGCGTTCGCAAGCAAGTGAGCGATCTCTGCCGGCGTTTCCCAATATATTCCACTACATGAAGCGCGTAACAGCTTACAGGTGGCCACTTCTAATCGTGAGTCAGAAGTAGATAAGACAAAAAGCAAAAAGTATATTTTGGTCGGCACGCTTTGCTTGAAAAGGAACGCCCCCACGGCTGCTTTACTTTCGGGACGAAGGTTTTCGATGCCGCCGTATGGTCGTGCACCCTTCCCAAGCGAGCGAGTCGGTTACATCTCAGGCGACTTAATCATGAATAGAAACTCCCGCACAGCCGCCTTCGACTCGGGCCGCAGGTTCTCAATACCTTCGTAGGGGATCCCGATCGCCGGCCCCTCGTCCGGATACTTCGCCTTGCGTTTCAGGTGGCGTTGGACCATGCGGACGAACTTGGCCCCACCCCAGGCGCCGATTTCCGTGGACACCGGGTATCTTTCCTGGGGGTCGCGGAACAAATCGTAGAATTTGGCCAGGATGGCATTCTCTATGTTGCCCCCGGGAATAGCTAATTTGTACTGCTCCTTCACGACCGCTTCCAGCTTGTTGATGTTGTAGAGGAACACGTAGTCACGTCGCCCATGCGTGTCCCCGTTCAACATCAGGGTCGTCTGGTCGATCCCGTCGATGATCCGGTCGGTGGGAACCTTGCTCGTGGCCCCGGCCAGGCGGGCGATGGTTGTAAACAGGTCCGATACGTGAATGATGTCCCCGGCGACGGAATCGGCCTTGATCATGCCTGGCCAGCGCACGAAAGCGTCCACCCGCACCCCGCCCTCCGTGGTGTCGCCCTTGCCGCCGCGGAAGATCATCGGGGTGTAACCGGATTGCGGCGAGTACTTGGTGAAGTGACCGTTGTCACCCATGACGATGACCAGGGTGTTATCGGCGATACCCAACTTGTCCATCTCGGCCATCAGCTCGCCGATCCACTGATCCACCAGCTTCATCTTCTCCACGTAGATTCCGCCATTCGGCGTGGTGTATTTGTCGGTGGTCGTGCGGGGACCGGTCAGGGGGTACAGCGGCCAGTAATTCAGGAAGAAGGGTTTATCGGCCTTGGCCAGCTTGCGTAGCTGCTCCATGGTTTGCTTCTGGTAACGCACGTTCATCTCGTGGTACTTCTTCTCGTTCCAGCGCTCGCCGGTCTGCATGTGCACTTCTCGGACGGGCTTGTTGCGTTGGCCCTCGACGCCTGTGACCATCGCCGACGCATCGGTGCGCAGCCAGCGATCCATGGTGTAACGACCATCGTAGTTGTTGTCGCCGATGCCGATAGAGACTTCCTCGTTTGCCGAGTCATCGTTAAAGATGGACAGCTGACCCTGCTGGTGAATCGGGAAGGCGGCGTAGTCAAAGCCTTGGTAATTCGGCCAGGCTTCCCGGATGTCACCCATGTGCCACTTGCCGATATGGGCCGTGTTGTAGCCGACTTCAGACAGGATCTCCGCCAGGGTCACTTCCTTGCCGGCCAGTCCAAAGCCGGAAATATCGACGGAGGTATTCCCCATGCCGTTGCGAAACGGCTGGCGGCCTGTCATGAAGGCTACTCGGGTCGGCGTACAAGAGGGTTCCGTGTACATGCGTGACAGGCGCATCCCCTCGCGGGCGATCTTGTTGATCGCGGGTGTGCGGTATCCCCGGATGGCGTTGAGTGTCTCGCTGCCGAGATCGCCGAAGCCGATGTCGTCGATCAGGATGTAAAGAATGTTCGGCGGCTTGCCTCCGTTATTCTTGCGGAACTCCGTCAGCTTGACGTCGAGCGTTTTATCCTCGACGGCCCACTTCTTACCGTTCTGCGCTTCTAGGATGTAGTACTCTGCGTCGTGGACCAGCTTGACGCTTTTGCCCTCCTTGGCCGATGCAGCGGTGGCCAACGGCGCAGCCCCCGCGAACATTATCGTCAGACCGGAGATCGCTAAGGTTCGAAGGTTCATAGTGGAGTCCTCATATTCCTTCAAAGGCACTATAGGTTGATCGTAATCGTTTCAGCGAGATAGGCGAATTTGGGCGGTAGATGATAAGGGCCTCACACAGAGCGCGCGTTAAGCAAGCACTTGTTGGATTGACGTTGGTGGAAGCCGTGGACGCCTCGCGTAAATCACTCGGCTTGTTAATTCGGATTCGTCTGCAGATGACGAGTGCTCCTCCCGTCGGGGTCTGATCAACCTCTTAGAGGGGCCATAGTCTGCCAATTGCTCCGAAATTTGTCGATCTTTGTATACCTTTAGAGCAGCATGGGATTACCACGAATATCGAACGCCGTGCCTGATCGAACCAGTTACTGTGAACGTTGGCTACGTATATGGACTCCTCCTACCTCGGTAACTGGGTTGAGTCTTAACGAAATGTCCACGGAGGAGTCCATACATTGGCTCGATTTCTGTCTGACAGAAACTTGCCCCCAGCAGCTTGTGGGTCCACACCTGCCAATCAGTTTCGATCGAATCCGACGCTGTCTGTATGGTCGAGTTTGAGCTGATACAATTCAGGATTGAAAAAACGCGCCTTTATCTTGAACCTTGTAACTTGTCCCTCGTCTCTTAAGATATGAGCTTTCTCGATCGCATCAGGGAATGTAACGAGTACGACCTCGGCAGGTTTCAGCCGTTGCGGATCGCCGGGCACCGCCTCGGCTGGGTACGCCACGATATCGCCGACCGACTCGCTAATTACCCGGATGTCTTTGAATGTGGAGAGCGGGCAATAGTACTCAGTACGAGGTTGGATTCCTTCGAAACACGCTCGGCGGCCGTAGCGCCCGTACTCGAAGCGTTGCGCGATGATGGCGTGATTCCCGCGTGGCGTGATGAGCGCTATCCCGTCGCTATGACATACGGCGCGCCACCGCTGCTACAAATGGAACGCGCCGCCTTTCCCTGCCTGGGATTGCGCGCCTACGGTGTGCACATCAATGGTTTCGTGCGTGAAGGCGGACACACCAAGATGTGGATCGCGCGACGCGCGCTCGACAAACCGACCTTTCCCGGAATGCTCGACAACATGGTCGCCGGCGGCCTGCCGATCGGCATCGGCTTGCGCGACAACCTCATCAAGGAATGCGCCGAGGAAGCGGGTATCCCCGAAGGATTGGCGATACGGGCCGTCCCGACCGGGGCGATTTCCTACTGCAAAGAGGTTCCCGAGGGTCTCAAGCCTGACCTGCAGTTTGTCTACGATCTCGAACTGCCGCCCGGGTTCAAGCCGCAACCCGTCGACGGCGAGGTCGAAGCCTTCTACCTCTGGCCGATCGAAAAGGTGATGGAGGTTGTCGCTAACAGCAACGACTTTAAATTCAACTGCGCCCTTGTCATCATCGATTTTCTCGTGCGTCGCGGCTTCCTTTCGCCCGAGGACGTTGACTATCTGCAGATTGTCGATGGCCTGCGCCGGCCGTCGTAGAACAGAGACTAGCTGGATGGACTCGAAAAGAAGGACATCATGAGGCTCCATGACTTCGACGCACTGACGTTTGACTGTTACGGCACCTTGATCGACTGGGAACGAGGCATCCTTAGCGAGCTCAAACCGTGGGTGCAAAAGAACGGTTTAACGATCGACGACGGCGAAATCCTCGAGGCATTTGCCGAGCTCGAGCCGCAACATCAGGCCAAAACACCGGACCAGCTTTACCCGGATGTGCTGACCGCCGTGTATCTCGACCTTGGCAAGCGTTGGCACATACCGGCGGATCCCGATGACGCGGTGGCGTTCGGCCAATCGATTGGCCGTTGGCCCGCGTTTGCGGACAGTACGGCATCGTTGCAGTACCTAAAAGGACATTACAGGCTTGTCGTCTTGTCCAATGTCGACCGGGCCTCGTTCGCCGACAGCAACAAGAAGCTCGACGTAGCGTTCGACCGCATCATTACAGCCCAGGATGTGGGCTCCTATAAGCCCGATCCCCGCAACTTCGAGCATCTGATCAGCGAGCTGGCCGACATGGGGATTGAGAAGAAAAAGATTCTGCATACCGCCCAAAGCCTGTTTCATGACATCGCCCCCGCTCAGGCCGCCGGCTTGCATACGGCCTGGGTCAACCGTCGCAGGGGCAAAGCAGGTGGCGGCGCGACAGCCCCGCCTGCTTATAGCGTCACACCGGACTTCGAGGTCGCGAGTCTGGAAGAACTTGTCGACAAACACAAAACCGAGTTGCAGGACCGAAGTAATAAGTAGTTACATCTTGAAATTGCGAAAGTTCAATTAGTAAAGCATCTGCGGGGATCGCCCGTCGTAACCTGGCAGTACGGTACCGGACCATACATAACCGATTGCCGCCAAAAGCACCCTCGGGCAATGTGTTTGAATCTGATCACTCCCTAGCGGTGTTGGCTAAGTCGTTGTGTGCGTGTGACCCAGGCGACCAGCAGATGTTTATTGCTTGTCCTTTGCACCCGCCTTTTTTTCCGCTTCCGATTCCAATGCCCCCGCGGCTGCACTGGCCGCTTGCTCCGGGGTCAACGGCGACGCCGCCTCGACAATCACGCGGCGCGGCGCGAAGTGAATGCCATGTTCAGCGAAGGCCTGCTGAATACGAATGAAGGCTGCGCGTCGGACCATAAACTGCTGGCCCGGGATCGCCGTAAACTTACAACGCATGATCAGCGCGGAATCGTCCATGTGCGTGACACCCTGCGATTTGAGCGGGCCTAGCATCAAGGGTGCGAGCTCCGGATCCTGCATCATGTCCCGACCCACCTTCTTGACGAGCTTGCGCACCTTATCGATGTCGGTTTCAAACGGTACGCGAAGCTCGAATTTCATGATGACGTAGTCACGACTGTAATTGGTCAGCCGGCTTATGTCGCCAAATGGGATGGTGTGGACCGGTCCATTGTGGTGCCGAAGCTGAAGCGATCTTATGGATATTTTTTCCACCCGCCCGCGCGTGTTACCGATCTCCACGTACTCGCCCATGCGAAAGGCATCATCGAGCAAAAAGAACACGCCCGAGACGATGTCCTTGACCAACGTCTGCGCCCCGAAACCGATGGCGATACCGACAATGCCAGCGCCCGCAATCAACGGACCAATATCTACACCAAACTCGGACAGGAAAACCATCAGCACGATCACGGTGAGCGTCACGAGCATGAACTTGCGGATCAGTGGCAGCAGTGTCTCGAGACGCGTGAGCCCGGGAGCACCGCCTTCGCCCTCCTGCAACGCTCTCACATCAGGCTCGCGCGATCGTACGTAGCGCTCGACGGCCGTCTTCACGAACCCCCAGATCGCATAAGCGATCAGCAGTACTAACGCGATATCCAAAACCGAGCCACCAAGCGTCTCGCCGAAAAGCGCATTGACGAATTCCCCCGGATTGATATGCCACAGCCTGAGGAACACGGTCACAGCCAATGCTGCCAGGAGGATGCGCAGATTGCGCAGGGCGACACGTTCGTAAGGCTGGTCCTCATATTGAGGTGGCGTCGCAGCGCCGTACGTAGCGGCGATCTCGCTGCCGGCGATCGCTTCAGCGGAGCCAGCCGGCGTCGGCCCCGCAAGGTCCGCCGTGCCCTGCATTGGCTTCGAACCGAAAAAGCGGACGGCCAGGCGCCGAAGCCCCAGGTCGGCCAGCGGGACCAGCACCACCAACACCAGGCTTGCGACCGCGGAGCCCATGACCCGCGTATCTGTGGCGTACGCGTAGGCCAGGGCCCCCAGCAGCAGCCCAACCACGTAAGCCGTCGCGAAGACATGCCAGCGGCTGGCAAAGCGATCGCGCACACCGCCTACGGGAGCGTCTTGGCCGCGAAGGACCGCTGCAATCGGCTGGCGTCCCCGCCAGATCATGAAAACCAGCACAGCAATAAGCAGGGCAACGGTAGCAAATAGGACAAGCTCGCCCCCACCCTCTTCCAATCCATATCCCACGAGTACACTCGCGATAACTCGGATAGCGATAAGCAGGGTCGTCACAACCATGATGCATAGGTGAATGGCGCGCGCCGCCGTGTCGCTGAGGGGGACAAGTCTGAGCGACACGTCCTTAGGCGCCAGCACCAGGCGCGAAGCCAGCGACACAAACCGGAAGGTCACAATGGCTCGCAGCAGCCCCACGAACAACGGCGTTGCCGGCATCAATGCAGTACCCGCCACCAGGAACACCCCGATCGCCACCAGCGCGAAGATGGCGATACCAATGAATTCGAGCGTGCCGCGAAGCGCCGCCGCGCCCAGTAGTGCACGGAAGCCCCGTCCCTTCGTCGTCTGTTCTTGTTCTACGGTTATTAGCGTTGCCCGCCGGTAAAACCACTCGGCAATACCGGCAACAAGGAATGCCAATACAAAGCCACCGAGTATGCGCCCTGAATCGATGGTCCCCCCGGCGCTCACCTGCCCCCAGAGTAAAGCGGGTAGCTGGTGCAGTTGACCTGCTCTGGCAAAGGTCTTTGCCAGGCGTTCGCGCAGGATCTGCAAATGCCGCTCGAGACGCTCAAAGACGTTTTCGCCCTGCGGGCGGCTCGTCTCGGCTGCGTGTTGCCTGGCGAGCTCCGCCATTAACAGCTCGCGTACGCGCTCGTCAGGCAACTTGGCAAGATAGTCCCGAATCTCGTCCGGGTTGAGTCCGCTGGGTACGGGCGCAATCTCTTTCGTGGCCTGTGTTTTGGTCAATCCAGCGGCGGGCCAAGCGAGCTCCGACTTTGTGAGTAACCCCAAAACGCCCAATACCGCCAGCATCGTGATGGCAATACAGACGGCCTTCATCAGGTACTGGTGCAAACAGCGCATGCCATTCACCTCACATCGAGCCAACGAAGCCTCCCGAGGCCGCGATAGCAAAATACGTTCGTAGCTTGCCATTAGGCCCTCGCGTGCGCACAAGATTGCAGGTACGAGCCTATCTGCTGTGTTCGCCTCGCTTCGATAGGAACCCACCGCTTGCCCGCTTTACGGTTCGTCGAGATCATCGCCGGATGCTACCTCTTCTTCTGCACGCTGCTTTTGGCGGCCTTCGCCTGAGCGAGGGCTCCGTCAACCGGGGGTCCGCTCGGCGTTCCGGCGGGCGGATAAGGGAGTGTGTCGGTCACCTCCACCTGACGCGCGTCCGACACCCAGGGAAATGGCAGGACCCCCTCGCTGCGCCACCCCTCCACCTCGGCCTCGGCGGCGCGCGCATGTCCGGCATCCAGCGTCTGATCGCGAGTGAGATACGTCGTCTGTGCCGGGATCGCCAGGCCGGTGCCCGCTTCCTTGACGATGTCCATGATGCGCAGAAATAAGTCTTCGCGGATGCCAAGAAACTCACCCCAGTCCGCGGTTGTGCTGAAAGAGAAGATCTCCACGTTAAGTGAGTGCTCGCCCATGCCTACCAAGCGCACGTGATTGGGCAAGGGCGGTGTGTTCGAGATCTTCGGGTGCGCCAGCAGCAACTCGCGTATTTTGCCAAGCACATAGCGCAGTTGCTCCGGGGTGGTTTCGTAGCGCAGCGGCAGCACGGTATAAAAGCGGATGCAGTCACGGCGGTTGAAGTTCTCCAGCTGCAGCTCGGCGAACTGCGAGTTCGGTACCGTTACGATGGTGCGATCAAGCGTGCGTATGCGTGTGGATCGCAGCCCGATCTCTTCGACGAAGCCGAACCGATTATTAAAGACGCACGGATCGCCCACACGCACCGGTCTGTCCGCAAACAAGGTGACACCGCCGATCAAGTTCTCCAGTGTCGGGCGCGCGGCGAGCGCCACCGCCAGACCGCCGACGCCGAGGCCGGCAAGTAGTGGTGTGAGCGGTATGCCTAGGAATTGCCCGCCGACGATCACGATATAGAACACCATCAGGATTGACACCAGCCGCGCCATGATGCGCACCATGTGCGCGTCGATGCTCTCGGGCTTGATGCGTGGGTGGGCGATGATTAAAGCGGCAACGCCGTTGCCTATGGTGAAAACGGCGACACTTGCGGCAACGAAGATGATCGTCCAGAGCAGCGTATTGACGACCGTCAGCGCATCACCGGTAATGCCAATTTGTCGATCAATGAAATAGATCTCCGCGCGCGCTATCGCGATGACAACCAGAGCCGCGGCGAGATTACGCCAGTGCCAGGTGCGTCCCTGGGACCCGCCACGCATTAGGCCGTGGAATAGCCATGGCACGGCCGCGCCCACCACAAGCATCAATGCCAGCGCAAGCCACTGCCATAGGGCCTGATCGTATGCTGGCGCTCGCAGCCAGGCGGGCAGGGCAAAGATCCAGCGCTCGGAGATCATCCAGCCGGGGGCGTAGCGGACGATATCATAGAGACCCGGCGAGGCGCCTTCCCTGTACGGCAGGTGTTTTACCCGCCGGTAGTATTGTCCTGCCTCTGCGACGGTCTCGGCGGTAAACAGGTACTGGCCCTGCTTCGGCCCCTCCATCTTGCGGGCGATAGTGATTTCTGTGTGCGGGATACGCCAGCGCGTCGGCTCGCCCGCTTCGATAAGTTTCTTCATCG
This sequence comes from uncultured Nitrospiraceae bacterium, assembly GCA_964347935.1. Classification (GTDB taxonomy): domain Bacteria; phylum Pseudomonadota; class Gammaproteobacteria; order Acidiferrobacterales; family SPGG2; genus SZUA-472. Next base: position 35,118 of record CAYGAS010000066.1, read on the forward strand.
CGTCGGCATCGGGGATCTCCTCGTACGGCGGGACCTGGATGCGATCCAATACTTCTTTGAGAAGCGCTGCCGCGGTTATGCCCGTATTTCGTAGCTGCGTTGGCGGGATTTGACTCAGATCAAGGACGCCGAAGATGTGGGGCATGAAGTTCTGAAACCGTACCTGATTCTCATAGGTTAATCCCTCGACACGATAGATACGGTAGATTTCGTTGATGTTGTCGATAAAGGTCTTCAATGTCCCCCGCGGGCTTGAGGTGTCCGGTGGCTCCAGCGGAAAACGGTCTTCTTCTTTTTCCTCCTCTTGCCCAAGCGCAGATGCGACTAATCCCAGACACAAGACCAGTGTCGCTGTGCTGCGAGCGAAGATCGTAGAGATCGTTCGTCGCCGCTGCGCGGGCGTTGTCAGGCGCAAATCGTGAGCTCGCAGACCAGGAAAATAGTTGAGGTAACGGTTTTCGGCAGATTCAGACATGGTGCTCTCCAGATTTTTGCTTCTTGCCGCTGATCCCGCCTGCTGAGCCGCGAGACCGCGCTGACCATTACTAGAACCATCTGGCTGCGGCAATAGTACCAAGGATTGCAACATAGCACGCCCAATGAATTCGCAGCGCTGGCAACCGCCTTCTCCCCGACACTGTGAGCGCTCTGAGCCTGTCAAGGTTTCTACCCGCCCTGGAGCCCCTTCACGCAAAACAGCACGCACTAAAGCACGGGTACCACCCGGGCGCCAGGTTTGTAGCAAGAAAAACCCCTCCCTGACTTGCCACCTTAAGCTTGCTACTTGATACTGAATAGTCCTCCAAAGATAACAAGCCTTAGACGCCTTCATTTGAGTCAACTCAGCACTACGCCTCCGACCTCTGCCGCTGATTGGCACCGGCGCGCGTGGCGACTCGCCGGGCCGATCATACTCTCTAATATGTCGGTGCCGCTCGTGGGCGCCGTGGATACCGCCGTCGTCGGTCACCTCCCCGACCCCGTTTATATAGGCGCCGTTGCGCTCGGCGCCGTCATTTTCAACTTCTTGTTCTGGGGCTTCGGCTTTTTGCGCATGGGCACCACGGGCTTTGTTGCCCAGGCCTATGGCAACGGCGATGCCACCGAGATCCGCTCGACGCTGGCGCGTGGCCTGCTGCTCGCCGGGGGATTGGGGTTAGCGATCGTCATGCTGCAGATTCCCATCGGCGCAATCGCCTTTTGGGCGTTCGAAGGTGGACGCGAGCTTGAGTCCGTCGCGGCAAGCTACTATGACATCCGTGTCTGGAGCGCCCCGGCCGCACTGGCGAACTACGTCCTGCTCGGCTGGCTCATCGGCATCCAGAACACCCGCGCTGCATTGCTGTTACAGCTCGTCCTCAATCTTTGTAACGTCATGCTGGACCTTGTTTTCGTGATGGGCTTCGGCTGGGGCGTGCCCGGTGTGGCCCTGGCCTCGCTGCTGAGCGAAGCTATCGCCCTCGTCGTCGGCCTGTGGGTGGTACGCACCGATTTGCAGAGATTGGGCGGTACGTGGAACCGCGATCACATCCTCTACGGGCCGCGGGTGCGGGCCCTGTTGCACGTCAATATCAATATTTTCGTGCGCACGGTTTGCCTGATCGTGGCATTTTTCTACTTCACCGCGATGGGTACGCGCTTGGGCGAAATTACGCTCGCGGCCAATGCCGTGCTCCTGCACTTGCACTACTTTGTGTCCTACGGCCTGGATGGGTTTGCCCATGCCGCCTCGGCGCTCGCGGGCGGTGCCTATGGCGCTGGGAATCGCTGCGCGTTTCGCGCAGCCGTCAGAACAACTACCGTGTGGGCCGTAATCATCGCCGCTGTGTACACGCTGATCTATGCGATTCTGGGTCAACCCATTGTCAACCTTATTACCGGCATCGCTACGGTGCGGGTCGCCGCGGGCGATTATCTGATATGGATGCTGGTATCACCGATCATCTCGGTGTGGAGCTATCAGCTCGACGGCATCTATGTAGGCGTCACGCGAACCGTAGAAATGCGCAATAGCATGCTGCTGTCGTTGCTTCTATACGTCGTCCTTAGCTGGGTGCTTATTCCGCTTTGGCACAACCACGGGTTGTGGTTGTCGTTCATGATCTTTATGGCTATGCGAGGCATTACGCTCGGACTGTGGTTCCCGCGTATCGAGCGTTCAATGACCTTGGGTCGTGAGGCGTGAGGGATAAATACAGTGCCCAGTGGCAAGTAGCAAGTCACAAGGAACCGTTGAGGTCAGTCCTCAGTCCTATTTTTTAGAAACCGTCTACTGCGCTTTGATCTCCACCGGCTGCCAGTTCCCGACTTCGGGATGCTGATCGCTGAACTCCTGCAGCTGTCTTCCCAACTCGCGCAAAATGCTACCTGGTAGTGAGACAAACAGCTTCTGGCCCGCAGGATCGACGATTCTTAGACCAACGGCCTTATCTTCCGGATACATCACCGCCCCAATTTCATGACACGCAATAACGTAGTCGGGATGCTCGCTCATGGGATCTCCTCTAGTAATTGCTGTTTGCGCTAGAATCGATTTTCCACCATTAGGCGGACATGGCCAAGTCGCGCCTAGCTTCTCACCCGTACCCCTTAACTTCGAGGGGGCCCGTGCAGGTACCTGATGATTTCGACCTTTTCTATGGTCATAAGCCCGCCCGAGCCGGCCTGTTCAAACAGGTCGTTTAACCGCAATATGAAGGGATTGATCTTCGCCTCTTCATCGACGATCTCGATAATCATGGGCAGATCGCTCGACAGATCCAGCAGCTTGGTCGTGCGAATACGGGCAGCAGCACCAAAACCGAGCAGCCCTCGCCACACGGTGGCGCCTGCCAGACCGGCGCTACGCGCCTCGTTCACGATGACCTCATGAAGCGGGGTGTGTTTGACCTTGTCCGACTCGCCGATGAATATTCGTAGCAGTTTCGCTTCACCCACGATTTCCATGATTGTCACCTAAGGTCTCGTGAATCCGCTGAACAACAGGCTGCCAAGATAGAAACTCAACAGCGCGCCAAAGAACGTTGCCGCAAAATAGATCGACGCAAAGAATACCTCATTGTCTTTCAGCAACTGGGCCAGCTCGTAGATCATGGACGACAGGGTGGTGAAGCCACCACACAGGCCCGTTGCCAGAAACAGTCGTGCCTCGCTGGATAAGAGATCGGTATCCGCAGCAAGCTGGGCAATCGCGCCGATGAAAAAGCAGCCAAGCAAATTCGACGCAAGCGTGCCGTAGGGAAACACGAGCGAAATCTTGAGGCCGGCCAAGGTCATCAAATAACGCAAGATAGCCCCGAGCAAGCCACCCAGCCCGACATAGACCAGAGGAATAATAAAGCTCGCCACGATGGCTTTATATATGGCTGCGCCCTAGAGCGCGATCGAGATTGTAAGCAGCGCTAATCAGGCCAAGGTGCGTGAAAGCTTGAGGGAAATTCCCCAGGGCCTCGCCGCGAGGGCCGGTCTCTTCCGCATACAGTCCAAGATGATTGGCATAGCCGAGCATACGTTCATACATCAAACGCGCGTGCAGCAATCGGCGGGGATCGGTATGGCCTGCACGCGTCAACGCCTCCACGAGCCAGAACGTGCAAATGTTGAATGTCCCCTCATCACCTTCTATACCGTCTTCCGTGTGCTCAACGTTGTAGCGGTAGACCAGGCTGTTGGATACCAGGCCGCCCTTCTCCGGGGGCCGGTATATCGCATCCAGGGTTTTCAGCATCCGTCGGTCGTTAGGGGAAAGGAAGAACACCAGCGGCATCATGAGGTTCGCAGCATCGAGGGCCTCGCTGCCGTAATGCTGTACAAACGCACCGCGCGGGCTGCTCCATCCCTTGTTCATGATCTCCTCGTATATCTGGTCGCGGGTCAACGACCAGCGTCCGCGATCCGCCGGAAAGGAGCGCTTGTCCGCCAGACGCAGCGCCCGATCGACCGCTACCCAGGTCATCAGCTTTGAGTATACGAAGTGCTTGGGATACCCGCGCACTTCCCAGATCCCTTCGTCCTCACGCTGCCAGTTGTCGCACACCCAGTTGACGATCCTGCGCAACTCATGCCACAGATCGTAGGAGATCGGGCTTCTATACTTGTTTGACAAATAGACGGCGTCCATCAGCTCGCCGTAGATGTCTAACTGCAACTGATTATGGGCGCCGTTACCGATGCGCACCGGGCGCGAACCCTTATAACCGTCCAGATGATCGAGCGTCTCCTCTGCAAGCTCGTGATTTCCGTCGATGCCATACATGATCTGCAGCGAGCCATCGGGCTCGAGCTCGTGGCAACGCGCCTCGATCCAATCCATGAACCTGCCCGCCTCTTCGGTAAAACCGACACGCATCAGCCCATACACGGTGAACGCGGCATCCCGAATCCAGGTATAGCGGTAATCCCAGTTCCGCTTACCGCCAATGCCTTCCGGCAGACTGCAGGTGGGTGCCGCAATAATCGCGCCCGTGGGCTCATAGGTAAGCAGTTTCAACACCAGCGCCGAGCGCTCGACCATCTCGCGCCAGCGACCCCGATAGGTCGAATGCGATAGCCAGCGGTTCCAATAATCTACCGTGTCCTTGAATAGTTCCCGGGATTCGGCCTCCGGCAGAAAAGATCCGCAGCTCTCGCCGGCCTCGATCTGGCTGATGACGAAGCGCGTAGTCTGGCCTTCGTCCAGCGTAAACTCGCTGCACACGCCGTCGGCGGCTTGTGTCAGGGGCACGGACGAGGTCAACGCGAGACTCAGCGCCGGCGAGTGAAAGGCGGCACCTCTTGAGCTTACAACCGTACGGTGTCGGTCGCGGGCGTAGTTAAAGGCTGGCCGGCATTCGACGCGAAACTTCATCGTGCCGCGCACGACAGCGACGCGGCGTATGAGTCGGTTCTGACCGTCGTTCGCAGCATGTTGTCCGACGGGCATGTAATCCGTAATCTCCCCCACGCCACCGGTGCACAAGAAACGCGTAATGAGCACATTCGTCCCTGGCCAGTAGAGCTGCTTGTGCACTACGTCATCGTCGACAGGCGCGATCTTGAAATAGCCGCCTTTCTTGTCATCGAGAATGGAAGCAAAAACGCTGGGGGAGTCGAAGCGAGGAAAACAGAACCAGTCGATCGACCCGTCAAGGCCGACGAGCGCGGCCGTGCGCATGTTGCCGATGATTCCGTAGTGCTCGATGGCTTGATAGGCCATGAAACGCTATGCCACAGTGATGTTGCGCTGTCAGTAGCCGCTGCCTTTCGACTGCGGTTGGGAAGTGCCCGCACGCTGCTTCGGTGGAAATTTCTTGAACATCTTCGCGACCACTTTATTGATCAACTTCGCAATCTTCTGCGGGTTCTCGCTCAGCGTCTTTGTCGCAACCCCGCGCCATACGAGCTCGTTGGAGCCGGCATCCACCAGATCGACCATCAGCGTGCCGGTCTTTATATCGTACACATTCACGGTTGTCGGACCCCAGCGATTCCAACCGCCCCACCCGTAGCCTGCGTAGCCCACGTTATTGACGTTAACGACTTGTTCCGTCTTGCCTGAGGCATAAGTGATAACATAAAGATCGGGCGCGCCTTCCTTCTTGATAAAGCCCTTGGCCTCCAGCTGGCCTTCAACCGCGTTCTCAATGCGTTTCTGCATAAGTGAATCCTTAGTGGGCGTGCCTGCGCGCCACGCGTAAGTCTTGTATCTCGCGAAATCTATGGTCTCGTCAAAATCCACGTCCACGCGTGCCAGGGCAGTCGTCGAAAACACCAACGCCACCGTCAATCCGGCCAAGCACCGCCCAAACTGATTCAATTTCATCATCTTTCTCCCGTAAAAATGTTTTACTCAGCACTCGTGTCTCGGCTGCGAACATCTATTTCCTTGCTTCGACCGGGAAACGCTTGAAAATCTTACGCATCACGCTGTCGACCACCCTGTCAGTACGTGCGGGCTTGCCTCTTAGATACTCGATGGCGAAACCGCGCCATACCCGTTCCTTCGACTCCGCGTCGAGCAGGTTAATGGTGACCGTGCCAACTGGCAAGTAATAGACTTGCGTTGTAGGCGGGTACACTCCTTCCCAACGGCGCCAGTAAAACCCAGAGTATCCGAGCTCGTCGAGATTGACCACGGGTTGGCGCCAGGTAGTCGTGTGTGTCGTCACATAGACGTCAGGCAAGTTGCCTGTCTTGCGCAGGCCGCGCGAAGCTAGCTCCTGCTCCACTGCGTCTTGGAGCCTGGTCTGCATTTGCGGATCCGGGGCAGACACGCCTTTGGCCCACGCATAAGTCTTGTACCGGCGGAAATCGGTGCGCTTGTCATAATCCACGCCGACGCTTGCCATGCCCGAGCACGAAAACACCAGCCCGAGCAAGGCCGCGACCGGTCGTAATACCGCCTTTGCACTAGTCATCCTCTCCTCCTGTGTCGTTTCTATTTGTCTCGCGATTATAGCGCGGATCTGTTTACATCACGTCTCGGCGATAGCCAGCGTGCGATGTCCCCCCACTCACCTATCGAAAGACGGCTTCCAAGTTCTCGACGTTCCGGCGCATGACGACGATGAAATCACCGCTCGCCGGTACATTAGCGACAGGATCAAAAACGAAACTGCTGAGACCCATCGCTTGCAACCTTCTGACCGAGTCATATCCGGGCTGGCCTTCCCATATCATCCACCTGGCAGGGTGGTGCTTAAGAAGCGTTTCAAGCTCTGACCACTGCTTCGATGTCGGCGATTTCTCAGGCTCCCACAAAACGCTACGTATGTTAAGACCGTAGCGCCTGGCAAAGTAGTCATAGACCGGATGTGAACCGACAAGCGGTTGCGTACGCTTCTTTGCGACGATTTCATCGATGCGGCGATCCAGCGCCAACAGGTCCGCTTCCAACGCAGAGAAATTGACGTCGAATTGCTGTTTCTTTTCGGGCATCAATCCTACGAGCGCATTCCGTATCGCCTCGGCCTGCCGAATGGCCTGTTTGAGGTCAATCCAGGTCGTAAAAGCGAATCCTGCATGCGCATGCGCGCCTGTCGGACCGTGAGTGTGGCTGGTGAGGTTGTTTACGCGTATGTACTGTTCTTTGAATGACTGTGATGTGTTAACCAGCTTCCTTCGCGGTAGTGATACTTTATTGAGCCACTTGCTGTAGGTCGCACCGTTTAGCAGAATCAGATCCGCCGCTTGAAAGGCGAGCACACCTTCTGGTTCTGGGCTCCAGAACGACGGATCCACGTTCGCCGGTATGGGAAAAACGACCTTGATCTGATCGCCGGCAATGCGTTCAGCGAAGTATTTCAGTGGATAGTTGACAACAGCGATGCTGAGCTCGCCGTCTTTGGAAACAGCACCAGCATTCAGCGGGACAGCAACAACTGAAATCAAGCACAGAACAAATACAAAGACCCCAGACTTATTCACTTGATAAAAGCCATCCGAACCAGATCATTACTAAAATGATTGACCCCCAAAATCATTAACGCACACAGCACCGCGCTAGACACGATTATGATAAAGATCTCCGCACCCATTAGCCTCGCAATGGTCATGCGACTGCAACCCAGCTTGAAGATCGTTTGAATCTCGCGCTGACGCAGTCTTAGCGACAGCGCGAAAACCAATACGATCGCGAGAAGCGTGGCCAAGCCCACGAGAAAGATCACCCCATCGATCACGTCCTTTATCCGAAATATGCTTTGTAGCAGTCCGTCGATAACTTCGGCCGGTTTGATGACCTGATTTGTCTCACCATCAGAAATATAACGCCCGCGCAGGATGGTGCCAGACTTGGTGTCCTTGGGTATCGCAATCACCGCAGTAATTCGGTATTTTGAGTTATCGCCGTGAAAATGAAATGAACCCAAATTAAGCTTGCTGATCTCCGTGTAGATTTGAAGCTTGGCGTTTGCCGTGACATTGTTGTCGGTGCGCTTGAGGATCACACTTGCATCCTCACTCCTTACGAGGTCTTGATGTCCGTGCCCTAGACCTTCAATGATCCAGGCGGTCTTGATATCGACAAACACTGCCAAGTCATCAGGGCTGTGCGATTTTTTCAAGACACCAGCCACATTCATTTTTAGAGGATACACCCCTGCCAGATCGAACAGGTTTTCCGGTGAGGAAACGAGGGCATCACCGGGCTCGAGACCCAATCGTTCTGCCACGGCCGTACCCAAGACCGCGTCGCCTACAATGGCGAGCGGCCGGCCTGCCGCCATTTGCAGACCGCGAAAGTCAAAATAATCCAAGGTCGTGCCGACGATAGGATAATCGCGCGCACGAAAACGGGCGTAGACGGGTATCGGGAAAGCCAGACCCGATTCTTCCACGCGCTCGGCGTCCGCCATCGTTATGGCCTCGGGGACCTCATCACCGAAATAAAGCGTGTTCATCACCAGATCGAGCGCGCTGCCTTTAGCGCCCACCAGCAGCGGCGTGGAGACGGCGCGAGACATGAGCTGGCGTTCGCTTTCCGCGAGTAGCAATTGAAGAGCAAGCGGCAGGAAGGCGATCAGCGTGATGCAAGCGATCAGCGTCGCTGTCTTGACCTTATTGAAGCG
>CAYGAS010000067.1:0-1709 GCA_964347935.1 uncultured Nitrospiraceae bacterium
CGTTCATGAGTGACATCGACCAAGCCTTTGCGCACCATCAAGCCGGCCGCCTGCAAGAGGCCGAGGCGCTATATCGTCAAATTCTGGCGCAGCAGCCTGAACATGCAGATGTAATACACCTGCTAGGCGTATTGGCATTGCAGGCTGAGCGCGCGAATGAAGCTGTTGCGCTGCTTCAGCAAGCGCTCCGCCTCCGACCGCGCTGGGCGGAAGCGCACAACAATCTGGGGCTCGCGCTAAAGGCACGAGGCCAAAGGGCAGAAGCCATCGCCGCTTTCTGCCACGCCCTAATGGCAAATCCGGGTCTTGCCGATGCTCACACTAACCTCGGCCTCACGCTGCTGGATGAAGGCAGGATAGAAGATGCGGTCGTGGCGCTCCGGCAAGCGCTGCGACTGCGGCCCGGCTCCGCCGACGCACACTATAATCTCGGCAACGCGCTTGCCGTCCGCGGCAACATCGATGAAGCCATTGGCGCGTTCGAGCAGGCACTCAGTCTGGATCCTGCGCACGAGGAGGCTTCCAACAACCTGGGGCTGGCGCTACAGGCCGGGTGCCGCTATGTCAAGGCGCAAGCCGCATTCGAGCGCGCGCTCGTGCTTGCACCCAATGATCCGCAAGTCCACAACAACCTTGGCACCGTGCTCACATCCCAGGGTCTGCATGAGGCGGGGCTTGAGCATTTCCGTCAAGCGCACGCGCTTGGGCCTGCAGACGCAGACGTCCACTCCAATCTCTTCCAGGCCATGCACTACAGCCCCGGTTTCGATGCCGAGGCGCTTTACACCGAGGCTCGGCGCTGGGCGAGCCGCCATGCTGACACGCTAACGCGGGAGCGGCGTGAACATGCAAACGAACGCTCTCCAGAACGGCGACTGCGCATCGGCTATGTCTCTGCCGACTTGCGTCAACATCCGGTCGGATTTTTTTTCGCTCCCGTCGTCAGCCATCACGACAAAGAGGCGTTCGAGCTCATATTCTATGCAGGACTGCGCCGCGCCGATGCATTGACGGAAAGGTTTCGCGGGCGCGCCGATCGCTGGCGTGAGGTAACGAACCTCAGCGATGCGGAGCTCGCCGAGCAGATACGCGCCGACGGTATCGATATTCTGGTTGATCTCTCCGGACACACCCGCGGGCATCGTCTACTGGTGTTCGCGCGCAAGCCTGCACCCGTACAGGTAACCGCGGGCGGTCATTACGGTACCACCGGCATGAGAGCGATCGATTACCTGGTCAGCGATCGTTTCCATACGCCGTCAGGCGCTGAGCGCTACTTCAGCGAAACGCTGATCCGTCTGCGCCATGACTACATCTGTTATGGCCCGCCAGAGTACGCCCCATCGGTGGCCCCTCTGCCGCTTGCGCACCAGGGGCATCTGACCTTTGGCTGCTTCAACACACTCGCCAAGATCACGTCCGAGGTGGTTGCGCTTTGGGCAAAGATCTTGAACGCGCTGCCGGACGCGCGGCTTCGGCTGCAAACCCGTGAGCTTAGTGATGCCGGCACGTGTGCGCGTTACCGCGCCTTGTTCGAAGAATTGGGGGTGGCAGCGAGTCGCATCGAGCTGCGTGGAAACACCCCCCATCAGCAACTCCTCGCCGCCTACGCCGAGATCGACATCGCGCTTGACCCCTTTCCCTACTCCGGTGGGTTGACGACGCTGGAAGCGCTGTGGATGGGGGTGCCCGCGGTGACGCTCAGCGGA
>CAYGAS010000068.1:0-4613 GCA_964347935.1 uncultured Nitrospiraceae bacterium
GCAGCGACCGTCTGTTCCGGGCCGTTTGCCGCCGAAGCCAGGTCGATAACTTCGGCCGCTGGACTGTCCCCTCTGGATGCGAGAGCCGACGTCGCTGGCCTCGGGTGCCGGTCGGCCGCGAACGACCCAAAGCGGGCATTGGCAAGTTTCCGCCCCGTTTGATCCAACTCAATGCGCTCCATGGGTGTGGGTGTTAGCGTTCCTTACATACGGCGACGCATTGCTGCGCGGCCAAATGATGGGGTATTGACCGATAAGGAGAAGACCGCGATGACTCCTGACCAACCGTGGATGTGGCCTTGGGGCGGTATGTGGATATTTCCCATGATCATGTTCGTAGTCATGATGATCATCTTCTTTATTGCATTTTTTGGGCGATGGGGTTGTGGGCCAATGTGGTGGGGTCCGCGAGGGCAGCACAGAGACAGAGGAGATTCGGAAACAGCATTAGAAATATTGAAAAAGAGATACGCCAAGGGAGAGATAACGAAAGAAGAATTCAGTCAGATGAAAAAAGATATCGTAAGTTAGTCGCCGTTCTCTGAGCCGCCAGGGCATATCCGACCCGAGATTGACCGATATCAATGCACCCGAAACGAGAGGATCGTATATAAGCCATTGAGATGGCTGTCGCGGCATGCCCGCAAGGAGAGGTGATGCCTGTTCACCTAAAGCCGCAAGACGTTTCGGCTGACCTTCAGCACTTCAACTCAGTCCTGATTGTCTCATGTCCCGTTTGCCCGCCGATGTGTCTGGCGATGCAGCACAACTCCCCTTTTATTGAATTCTTCAAGCGGGGGATCAAGACAGGGGCTTTCGAAGACTACATCCAGTCGATTCGCAAACCGCTCGAGCAACGCGGCGTTCGAACCGGCACGCTTGCCCTGCACGTGCCAACGCCGATGATGTGCCTTTGGACGCGCTGGCAGCGCAATCGCCTCCTCAAGCGCGCTCGCGACTACGAGGCGGTGCTGGTGTTGGGGTGCGATTCTGCCGCGTATAGTGCCCAGGAAACTCTCAAGGATACCGACTGCCAAGTCATTCAAGGAATGGAGATGGTCGGTACCACGAACGCGACCCTGAAGTTCCGGTTTCCCTTAAGGATCGACCTCCACATGAATCGCGTGCTGAAGAACGACGCGACGCGGCAACACACGGCTCACGTGGGCGCAACGATGATGCGAGACATGATGCAACAGTGTTGCACCGAGGACGGCAAGCCGGACTTCGAGAAAATGATGAAATTCATGCAAAGCTGCGACAAGCAAGGATTCAGCGAAGGCGAAATCGCCATGATGAAGCAGTTCTGCGGCGAGGCCGGGAGGCCGGACCCCGAGCGCATGAAGCAGTTAATGGAGAAGTGTGGATGTCATGTCAGCTAGCTAGGCGGCGCGAAGGGCGAGCCTGACACTGCGTGGCCCGCCATCCGCACGAAGGCGTTGCGATGTGTTTCTTTTTCAGTTTACTGCCGACCACGATCTGGGTCGTGGTGGGCTACTTTATTCTTTTCTCGTCTACCAAGACGGCAGGCGGTCTCCAGGTCTTTGGTCGGATCTTGGCCATCTGGGTATTCATCATTGCCGCGTTTTTCCCAATGATGGGCGCTTGGGTAACCTTCGCCGGCCTCTGCGCGCAGTGGGGATCTGGAGGCTGGGGCGGAGGCGGCTGACGGCGCCAAGGGGGTGCTGGCACAGGCCGCGGGCGCGAGTAAGGGTACGCGATCTCGCGCCCGGGGGCAGACGATAGAGCGTGCCTTGAGAGGTAAGGCTATGAAACTGAATGTTGGCAAGATCGATGCTGCGGTTCGCATTGTGGCGGGTCTTCTTCTGTTGAGTCTCGTATTCGTGCTTGAAGGCACGACGCGATGGATCGGCCTGATCGGCGTGCTGCCCTTAGTCACGGGATTGATGCGGCGTTGTCCACTCTATGTCCCCTTCCATATCGACACGCGCGAGCACAAGCTAGCAGGCGGCACGGGTCATTAGGGACTCCCGCCTTCGGACAAATTCCTGAAGGCAGCCCAAGAGGTTCTTCGATACCTACCGTTACGGTGGTAAGGAGGTTGCGATGAACAATGCAACACCCGATTTCTCCCTTCGAGTTGAGGGCGTGACAGGGGCCTGCCCGGCAGGTGAGGCCTATGCCGAGCAAAATATCGCCGAGGGTAAGATCCCCGTTTTCTCCTGCGAGGGACCGTGTATTCGAGGAGAAATAGCTAGATTGGCTGCGAACTCCGTGGCGCAGGACGTACCGGGCTTTGCGCGCTGCTGTCACGCGGAAACGTTCCTTGTCCCGCACTCGTCCATGGCACGTTGGGTGAAAGGAGCGGAGAAAGCCATCATGATCGATGGGTGTTTCTTGAAATGTCACGGTAGAGTACTGAAACAACTGATCGGTGAAGAAAAAATGATTCAAATCGACGCGCTGCCGCTCTACAAGAAATATTCGGATGTCTTTCTGTATACAGACGTTCCCGAAGCGGAACGGAAAGCGGTCGCGCGAGAAGTTGCGGACAAGATCTTGGCGATGGTTAGAAGGGATAAGACGGCATTTGCCTTGTGAGGCGAGCGACAAATTGCGAGTTTGATGACATGCCAAGTCAACGCATCGGGTACTACAGCGCGCCCAAGCAGAAACTCCTGCAAGGCCCAGCAAGGTGCCGCAAGGGTGCGTGCTGTATGATTGCCCTCATCGAGCCGACGTCGGTGGTCTCGGGTGCGGGCCGGCAGCAAACGGCCCCTTGCCGCCGTTCGCGGAGCTCATTTCATCCGTGTTGTAAGCTGGACGTTCGTACGTCTATTTCTAGTTGGCCGAGAGGAGTGCGAATGACACCCCCGCTAAACCAGCAAGGAGCTCGGAAAGCCATGAAAAGTATTGTAACGGCCACCATTCTCGTTGTCGCCGCGCTGGTGTCGGGCTGCGCAGTGCAAGAGAAGACCTCAGAAGCGTCTGTGTTCTCCTATGAAACCGAGCGCCTCACCGGAGCACGACCATGGACGGTCAAGGAGTTCCAGAACAAGCCCAATGCCTTCCAGTTTGTGGTCATTGGCGACCGAACCGGCGGCGCCAATGTGCGGAAAACGTTTGATATGGGCCTCCAGCAGATAAACTTGCTGCATCCAGAGTTCGTGATCAATGTCGGAGACCTGATTGAAGGCTACAGCGCTCAATCGACCGAGTTGAATGCCGAGTGGGATGAGGTCGATTCGATGCTGAACGCGCTCGATGCGCCATTTTTCCGGACGCCCGGAAACCACGACATTTCCAACATGACCGCCAAGGAGGTATGGCTGGATCGGTACGGCGTCACCTACTACTACTTTGTCTACCAAAACGTCTTGTTCCTGGTTCTCGACAGCGAGGACAACTCCCGGCCTGCGCCGCCGCCGGGAATGAAGGAAAAAATTGAACTGTACAACAGGCTGCAAGTTGAGGATCCCGCCAAAGCTCAAGCCATGCTGGCGGAATTCATGTCCGATGAGGCTGTCATCGCGGGACTGAACAAGCCTGTCGAGTTCTCAGAGGAGCAAGTAAATTGGATCAAGAAGACGCTCGAGGAACATTCCGACGTCCGCTGGACATTCTTGTTCATGCACGAGCCGTGCTGGGAAAAGCCGTCGGACAGCTTCAAGAAAATCCAGGCATTGCTCAAAGATCGGCACCACACGATGTTTGGCGGGCACCTGCATTATTACGATTATGACAATATCGACGGCTATGAATACATTACGATGGGCCCCGCGGGCGCATCGTTCCATCTCGAGGGCCCCGGCAACGTCGATCACATCATGTGGGTGACCATGACCGATAAGGGCCCTCAAATGGGCAATATCGCGCTGAAGGGCCTGTTCAATCGCAAGGGTCTGGATCCGAGCATGTTTGGAGCCTATGACCGGAAGGGACACCAGACGGAGGCACCGAAAGCCGAGAAGGATCAGTAGCAGAGCAGCGGCTAACAACGGCATACAGCGACCGGCCGCTTCTGGCCGTTCTCGGCCTGTCACGACGCAGTTTTTCTAGTCGATTGACTGACCGGTCTATGCACTGAAGCTGCCGGTCAGATTTCGTTTGCCCGCTTTACCCTCAATAGCTGCCGGTCAAGCGATAGCCTTCTGGGAGGCCGCTACCGACCCAAAGGCGACGTTCGTCATTTGTTGTCAGGGGAGGCGAAGCCGTAGCAAGAAAGGCCGATATTTGACCAGGATCATTGCAGCCCCACCTCACCCGGCGTAGCGTTTAATGCTGAGCGGGTGATGAATGCGGGTGTGCGAGCCGATCGAGCCTTTAGTGGCCGCTGCCATCCAGAAGAGCCCCTGATCCACCCACCAGTTGCTGTACCTTCCGCTTTCTGAGGGGTCTTGCCCTCCGTTTTCCGGATTCTTGCACGTCGTGATTGGCGGCGGACTGAAGGAGAGCTACATGAATACGCACAGCCATTATTTAGCCATGATGGCACTAGTCTCTCTCGCAAGAATCTTCCTGGTGCTTAGCCTGCTGTGTGGAGCCAAGCATGCGCACAACTAACTCGTCCCCAATGCTGTCGATTCTGAAACTGGGAGGGCTTGTAGTTATGGTTCTTGGGACTAGTATGTTGGGTGCTTTCTTTGGGTTCT
>CAYGAS010000069.1:0-4694 GCA_964347935.1 uncultured Nitrospiraceae bacterium
ATGTTGTCTCTACGCATCGCCGCGACGGCGCTGCTGGTTCTCGGTCTGACACGTCCCGTCCTGGCCCAACAGAGCGCGGAGCCGCTGCCAGCAGCCGAGCCCAATAAGTCAGCAGTTGAGAGCAGCTCCAACGCCCAATCCGGCTACCAGGACGTCCCCGAGTTCGGCGGGCCGAACAGTGTGGGCGCGACGCTTAGGGAGGACGACGCGGTTAAGGAAGCAACGGTATTTCGCTTCGAGGGCATTCAGCGCGGCCTCAAGCCCTACTTCGACTGGAAGGGGCGCGTCAATGAGAAACACGGGCTGGCTTTCGGTCTGGACTACACGGCGCTCTATCAGGCCGCGAACGAAAGTCCCGGTAAGGATGATGCAGGAAGCGGCATCTTAAGGCTCTTCGGTACCTGGACGGCGCTCGGCCGCGATTCCGGTAATACCGGCTCGCTAGTCTATAAGGTTGAAAACCGCCACAGTTACACGGATCTCGCGCCGCAGGATCTAGGGTTTGAGGTCGGTTATGCCGGTCTCACGGCGGGGCCGTACAACGATGCCGGGTGGTTGCTGACGAACCTCTACTGGCAGCAGAAGTTTAATGAAGGGCGGGTTTCCTTCATTGCCGGGCAGGTCGATACCACCGACTACGTCGACGTGTACGGATTGGTAAGTCCGTGGTTGGCATTTACCAACCTGGCGTTCTCGACCGACCCCACCATTCCCGCCCCCAATCAGGGACTGGGTGCGGCCGTAGGTGTCATGGCGACGGACAACATCTATGTCGTTGCTGGCCTGGCCGACGCCAACGGCGACCCGACCGATCCCGGCGAAGGCTTTAATACATTCTTCGATGACCGGGAATACTTCAGCCATATCGAAGTCGGCTGGACGACGTCTCGCGAGCGAATCTATCTGGACAACGTCCATCTCACCGCCTGGCATGTGGATGAGCGCGACGAAGCGCGAGTGCCGGATGGCAAGGGGCTCGCCTTTTCCTTTGCCCGCTTTATCAACGAAAAATGGATGCCGTTCGTGCGGGCGGGTTATGCGGACGACGGTGGCGCGCTTTGGGAACGCTCGCTCAGCACCGGCTTCGGCTATTACATGAAAAAAAGGCGCGACCTCCTGGGGCTTGGCTTGAACTGGAGCCGGCCGGCCCGGGAAAGTTTTGGCCCCGGACTCGATGACCAGTACACCGTGGAGTTCTTTTACCGCCTACAGCTCTCCCAAAATTTCGCCATCACCCCCGACGTGCAGCTGCTCATTGATCCCGCGCTTAATCCAACGGAAGATCAGATATGGATCGTTGGGGTGCGCCTGCGCTTGGCTTTATGACCAGCGCAAGGCTTTGGCATGAGCCCACAGGAAGCATTTAGTGAACATCGACCGCGGGGGATCCGACTATGAGCGTGTTGAGAATAACGAATGTTAGCGTGCTCAGCTTGCTTGCCTTTTTGTACAGCTACGCAGTCAACGCAGGGGAAGTTAGCGCGAAGAAAGAACAGGCTCAAACCTCGGAAAGCGCTAACGTCAAGGAGGATTTCAAGAGCCTTAAGCAGGACGCCAAACAAGACTCGAAAGACGCCGGGAACGACATGAAAGAAGGCTTCAAGAAAATCGGCGACGCCTTTAAGAAAGACGACAAAAAATAGACTGCAGCTCGAAGGTCTCTGTGATAGTCGGCATTTGATCTGGCAGGCGCTATCCCACCAGATCGAGTTCGATCGACTGCTTCTCTGCCGATAGCGGCCATTCAATCAATCAAAATATCGCCCCCGCAACCGGCTCCAAACAGCCAAAAGCGGCCGGTCGCAGGTCATGATCTGAATGGCAGCTTTGCCCACAGAGACTAACGTGCGCTTGAGCCGCGCCTTAGCCTGGAGCGCAGCGTAGCGGAGTGGAGGAGTAAGGCGTCAGACTCGAAGCGCTTGTTAGGCACGCGCCTTTCATGCTCAATTGCCAAATTGTGTTGAGGACCTGGCATGGGATATCGGGTCTTTACACTGCATCAGCCAGATATCTATCCACGTTCTCCTGTGTAATCACTGCAATACCCGTATCAATAGCCTGAGGCATCTGAACGCCTAGCGATGCTTGCCACAACATCAGCACCGACATCGAGCCCTGCATTTTAGGAATGGTTGCCGAGGAGGAATCGATGACGCCTTGTTTAATGGCATCGAGTATGGGCTTAATCCCATCCATGCTGACCACTTTAACTTTGCCGGCCTTCCCGGCCTCTTTGATAGCGGTTGCTATGCCGATCGGACCGGAAGCATCACAGCACAAGTAACCACTTAGATCGGGATGCGATTCGAGAACAGACGAGGCTTGTTGGCGAGCAGTCTCGATGTCGTCATTGTCAATTCCACCGTCTAGAACAGTTATGTTTTGATATTTTTTCAATACTTCCACCTGCGCTTGGTATCGTTCTTTGTGGTTTGGTGCGGTGGGATATCCCTGCATCACAGCCACTTTGCCAGTGTACCCAATCAGCTTGGCGAGGCGCTCGGCCGCTATGACCCCCTGCTGAGCAAAGTTGTTGCCCACGCTGGTGATGCTGCCATCCGGCGATGGTGAGTCAAAGAGAACCACCGGAATACCCTGATCCCTGACGCGGTTGATGGCCGTCATGTGGTCCACAACGTCAACCGGATCTATGGCGATGCCACTCGGGCGACTCTTGGCGGCATTCTCCAGGATCGCGTTCTGCTCGACGATGTCGCAAATTGACGGCGGCATATAGTCGACGACGATCTCGGCACCAAGCGCCCGGCTTAGGATTTCGGCTTGAGCCTGGGCACCATTATTTACCTCGTCGAACCAGGGGTGTTGGACTTTCGGGATGATAATGAATCGAAGCGTTGTTGCCATTTTTCGGGCCCTCTCAGGGGTAGCGTAAAAGCCTAACGTCTGGGTTGAGCGGCGGCGCCACCGGAGCCTAACCGCATATGCGCCACAGCGCCGTCCGCTGCATGCTGTTGTTAGGCCCCAGGGGCCGGCCGCTAGCCCTCATTGAAGAACGGGTCCGGCAATGCCGGATTTCTCAGCTTGGCGGCGGCACCCGCGCCGACGACTGGAAGACCCTTGGGATCAAGTAGGCCAAGCTGGACGAGCACACTTGCCTGGTCCCAGAGGATGTGTTCGTAGGCGACCTTGTCGCCTTCGATTCCAACGATCACGACAAACACCGCTTCGACCCGCTTCCCGGTCGGCTCAACTCCGGGCAGAACGTGGTCCATCTTGATGGTGTGAGTGAACGAGATGATGAGCTCATCGACGAGTCGTTCCTCGCTATACGTTCGCGAAACCGTTTCGAAAGTGACGTCGGGCGGGAAAAACTGGCCGATGAGGCGCTTGGAGTAGAACGTCCGGACGCCTTGCGGGCCTTGACCGCCGACCATGGTCGGCACATTGACGAGATGCGGATTCGGCGCCATGGTCGCCAGCGTCTCGTCGAGGTCGCCGGCTAACTCTGCATGCATATGCGCATTGAAGATTGCATCGAGTTTCGCCTGTAAATGCGGATTGGGCATGCTGTCTCCTCTTCCGGGATTGAGTACTGCCTAACGTCCGGCTTCAGGCGCGCGCCGCTCTTGGCGCGTCGCCCTGCAAGCCGTTGTTCGATGGCACACGTCATTCTTGTGCTGTCTCGAGAGGCTGCAAATGATCAAGCGCGCTCATTGCGAACCCGCGAGACTCACGACGCACCTGAGAATCTCTGCGGTTCGCTCAAACCCGCCCGCTGCCAAAAGGCTTCATTGGGAAAACAACCTTCCGCGTCGGCGGAGAATTCCGGCTTGATCCGGTTGAGAAAATGCATTTCGATTGCGCCCAGGTTCTTCACCTCTATGCTTCCACGCGGCTCGGTTTCGAAAAGCCCTTTGCCGTAGTGCAACGTGCTCGACGAAACGTTGATACGCCCGGGCTCGCAAGCCTGCTCCAGACGCGCCGCGGCATTCACGGCCGTACCCCAGACATCGTACGTATACCGCTTCGACCCGACGACCCCGGCAACGACCGGACCTGTATTGATGCCGATTCGCTGCAGCCAAGGTTTCAGCCTGAGTTGCTCGCGTCGACGATTGCTTTCGGCGACCGAACGCTGCAACTGCAGCGCGGCCAGACAACTATCCAGCGGATGGGTGGAGTTCTTCTCCGGTAGACCAGCGGCGCACAAGCAGCCATCGCCCACCGTTCGCACGGTCACCACGCGATTGGCAGCCGCAATCTCGTCGAAGCTGGCGAAATTCCGGTTGAGCTGTTCGATGAGCCGTGCGGGCTCCAGTCCATCGGTCAGGAGCGTGAAATCCTTGAAATCGGAAAACAGAATCGTCGCGAGTTCATAGTATCGGGGCTTTACGCCGCCCGTCGCTTTGAGTTCGTCGGCGACGGAAGTCGGGAAAATGCTGTATAGGAGCGTGTCCGCCCTCTTCCCGGCCTCCTCGGCGGCCTGAACGGCGGCGTTCAACTGCATGAGCATTGCGTCGCGCGCTAACAATTGACGGCGCAATTCCAACAGCGACATGGCCTGCCGCGCGAGGCGACGCACCGCCTCGCGCTGCGAGGGCGACAATTGGTGAGGCTCGAAATCGATCACACAAAGAGTCCCGAGCGCGAATCCGTCGGGATTGACGAGGGGCATCCCACAATAGGCGCGGATACGGGGTTCACCGACAACTGTCGGCAATTCCTTGAAGCGC
>CAYGAS010000070.1:0-14694 GCA_964347935.1 uncultured Nitrospiraceae bacterium
GCCCGTTTGCCCTTGCTTGCCGATGAAGAGCGCCACACACTCAGCGATGCCACAAGCGTCGGGCCCGGCTACGTACGTTTGATGACCATCCATGCCGCCAAAGGCCTGGAGAAACCCGTGGTCTTTATCGTCGACGCCATGCGCGACTACCGCCGCCGCGGTTCGGGACTGCGGGCGCTGGTCGATTGGCCAGTCGAAGCCGCGCGGCCACAACATTTTCAACTTGTGGGCCGCCGTAGCGAGCTCGACGCGGTGAGCGCGGCCAGATTGAAGATCCAAGAAGAGGCTGTGCGCCGCGAAGAAGCCAATCTGCTCTATGTGGCACTGACTCGCGCAAAACACGCCTTGTACATATCGGCCTGCGAGCCGCATCGACCGACTCCTAGAGGTTGGTATGGATTTCTTGAAAACCGTCTACGCAGCGCGGTGGCCCACTCGCGGGTGCCGATTACCGGCTTGACCCTGCGTGGTGGCGACCATGAACCAGGCCAGGGAATCGTGCTCGAACGTGGTACGCCGCCCGCCTTGCCGAGCGCGAGCGGCGTGCGTGCGCCCACGTCAGCGCCCGAGATCGATTCGCGGTTGGCGCTGGCGCTGCCCGCGCCAGACGCGCCGAAGCTGATATACCCCAGCCACCTGGCGACTGACGACGATTTCGAGCCTGAAGGCAACACTCAGATATCAGGCGCGAGCAACGCCCAGACGCGCGGCGCCGCTATTCACCGCATGCTAGAGCTGCTGAGCAGTGGGCTCGATCGGGCCAGCGCCGAGACCCGCGCCAAAGGCGAATTTGCGGCCGTGCTGCCGGCCGCACCGTTGTCGGCCTGCTGGCGCCAGGCCTGCGCGGTTGTCGATGAACCGACGCTGCGATGGCTATTCGATTCCACACAGTGCCGGCAGGCGTACAACGAACTGCCCATCCTTTACCGCCAGGATGGCGCCAATGTGTTTGGCGTGATTGATCGTCTCATTCAGCGCGACAACGAGCTCGTGCTCATTGACTACAAGACCCACGCGCGCGCGGAGACGCAACACATCGAGCGTCTCGCTAGTACATTTGTCGATCAGCTGCGCGCCTACGTCAACGGTGTAAGACGATTATGGCCGGGGGTGCCCATACGCACGCTGCTGCTCTTTACCGCCGTGCCCACCGTGGTCGACATGAGCGTACAGATGAATCTCGGCGATACAAGCGATTAGTGACTCAGGCGGACGCTGCCGGTGATCCGGCTATCTCGACCCTGTTACGCCCGCCCTGCTTGGCTCGGTAAAGCGCGGCATCGGCCTGGCTGAGAAGCCATTCGGCCGCTTGCTGCGGCAGCTGTTGCGATCGACGGTCAAGCACGGCCATACCTATCGAAACGGTAACACCGAGCGGGTCGCCCGTGTTGCTTGCCAGAGATGCATTCGCGACTCTTTCCCGCAATCGCTCTGCAATAGCCGTCCCTTGTTTCTCTGATGTTTCGGGTAAGAGCAACACGAACTCCTCCCCGCCGTATCTGGCAAGGACGTCGCTCGCCCGCAGATCCTTGCCCAGTATATCGGTGACCCGGCGCAATACCTGGTCCCCAGTTTGGTGCCCGTGCTTGTCATTGACCTGCTTGAAGTGATCGACGTCAACAAGCATGCACACCAGCGATCCCCCACGCCGACGCCATCGAGTCAGCTCTTCGTGCAGGCGGCGTTCGAAGAAACGTCGATTGGCTATGCCGGTCAGTGCGTCCGTTAGGCCATCGAGCTTGAGGCGCTCACGGTTGATCACGTTATCGATGCAAAGGGCGCTGATCGCCGCCAGATGTTCCAGAAAGTCTGTCGCCGCGTTCGGGTCGTAGTGCATCGGGTGACGACTGCCCTGGTTGAACGTACCGATCAGCTGGCCGCGAAGGGTCAGCGGCATCAGCGCCATCGATCCCAGATGGTGGGGGCACCCCGGAAACAACAAGGACTGGATCTGCATGTTACAGCGGCCGAGCCGAGGCCGAGGAAAGTCAGGAAACAGCCGCTCCAGCTCGATGCGACTCAGGGCCACGAAGGTTCCCGGCTCCAGGGCCGGCTCGGACTCCTGCTCCACCATGCGCGATAAGGAGTAATCACGGTCCAGGCAGGCCACCGTGGCACGGTCCACGTCTGGGAAGGCCTTATTGACCCCCGCGATCAACAGCGCCACCAGCTCGCGTAGCGTATGGGCACCGATGATGCTGAGCTCGACGTTGCGGAAGCCCGACCAGATGCGTTCATTGTCGCGAATCTGGGCCTTCAGCTCGCTAATATCGCCGCTAAGCCGGTCGGCCCAGTGCTCCCCGGATAAACTCATCTAAGTCTCGGAATCTGTTGAATAATTCGATGCACGCTGCACCTACCCGATGATACTGGGGTCGCGCGCCAAGCGCCAGCGGCTTCGTAACCGCAACTACGCCGTTCATCGCCAACAGGATCCCAGCGGGCCGGGCAACGCCCACGCGTCTGTGCAGGGGCGCCGCGCTAGCCGCGTTCGGGCAGGCGGATCACGCCCTCGCCCGGTTTCGCGTCAGGCGCCTATTTCTGCGGGAATTCGGTCTTTTTTCGGTGGGACTCGTCTTCCAAAGACTTTTTCAAATGCTATGCTGGAAACAGCGGGGTGCGCGTCAGCCGAATAAGCGCCAAGCGCCTTTCGCGAAGGAACGAATAAGGACGTGTGCCGCCTTCGCGCCCATACCGGGCCTGCGGGGCGGGTCCAAGCAAAGACATGGCAGGGACGTCACGTGGACGAATCGCAGGACGCAGGCCCTCGCCGTGCTGGGAACAACAACAGTACGCCACGGGGCATAGTAACCACACGCAGTTGCTTTCGGTTTCACTGTCAATATCCGGTTTGTTGTCAGGCCGTCCGTGGACGCTGCCGTGGACCCGCGCCCGCGTGCGGTCGGCTGTTGCCCGTGAAGCGGTGGCAGTCACGCTGACTCGTCGCCATCCCGCGCCGCGCGTGCTGCATGCGAGCAGACGCCGTGAGGCGATATGAATCGTAGAGATCTCGCACAGAACATCAACTCGGAGCACGCATCCGAAGGACGACTGCCGGAGGCAGAACAGCGCCTTCGCGACTATTTTCAGCTCCAGTCCATCGGCATGGCCATCTGCGCTGCGAACGGACAATGGCTCGAAGTAAACGACAAGCTCTGCGAAATGCTCGGATACAGTCGCGAGGACTTATTATGCAGCGGTTGGACCGCCCTCACCCACCCTGACGACCTCGAGCACAACCTTGAGCTGCTCGAACGCCTACGTAGCGGCAAGTTAAACGGTTATTCACTCGAAAAGCGCTACATTCATAAAAACGGCACCGAGGTGGATGCCCATATCTCGGTTCGCTGCGTGTTTAACGCCGATGGTGCCATTGATCACTTATTCGTTACACATCAGGACATCACGGAGCGCAAACGCGCCGAGCGCGCCTTGCGCGAGAGCGAGGAGCGCTTTCGCAACCTGATCGAGGGCTCAATCGAAGGCATCCTTATCGAGCGTTACCGTCGGCCGCTGTTCGCGAATCAGGCCTTCGCCGACATCCTCGGCTATACGTCGCCGGCCGAGATCCTGGCCCTCGATTCTATCGAGGGGCATGTGGCACCGCATGAACGTGAGCGCTTGCAGGGCTACGCCGAGGCACGCTTCGCAAAGTACCCGACGCCGACGACCTACGAATACGACGCCGTGCGGCGAGACGGCTCGATCGTGACCCTGCAGAATGTCGCCCGTCTCGTGACGTGGCACGGTGAACCGGCCATTCAAAATACCGTCATCGACGTCACCGAGCGCAACCGCGCAACCGCGGCTCTTGCAGCAGTGACCGATGCCGTGCCAGCGATGATTAATGCCAAAGACAAACGCTCGCGCTATATATTCATGAATCACTACCAGGCAAAACTTTATGGCGTCGCGCCCGAGGACGCGGTCGGCAAAACTGCCGGTGAATTTCTCGGCAACGAATACGGCACGTACACGGAACAATACGATCGCAAAGTGCTCGAGACCGGCGAGGCAATTCCCTACTTTGAAGAGCACTATGTCGACGCGCATGGCGTATCACACACCTTCCTGACCACTAAAGTTCCCTTACGCGAAGCCAATGGTCAAATCGAGAGCGTCGCCACGATTTCTCTCGACATTACGGCACGAAAGCACGCTGAACGTGCGTTGCGCGAAAGCGAGGAACGCTACCGGGCGTTGTACGAAAATAATCCATCCATGTACTTTACCGTCACATCTGACGGCACCGTTCTGTCGGTCAACCCGTTTGGCGCCCAGCAGGTCGGCTACACGCGCGAGGAATTGCTTGGCACCTCGATCTTCGATCTTTTCCATACCCAAGACAGAGAAAGGCTCAAGGAGTGTCTGGACCACGTGCTAGCTGAAGCCGGCGAGTTACACCGCTGCGAGCTGCGACAGGTCCATAAGGCAGGCAATCTTCTGTGGGTGCGCAAGACCGCACGCGCCGTGGACGATGCTGAGGGCCAGCGGGTAATTCTGATCGTCTGCGAAGACATCACTGCCACGCTGCAGTTATCGGAAGAGCTTTCCTACCAGGCCAGTCACGATGCCCTTACAGGCTTGTTCAATCGTCGCGAGTTTGATCGACGCATCCAGCAGCTTCTGCACAGCGCGCAAAGCGGCGAAACCGAGCACGCATTATGCTACCTAGATCTCGATCAATTTAAAGTGATCAACGACATCTGTGGCCATATCGCCGGTGATCAGTTACTGCGCGAGCTCGGACAAGTGCTCAAAGGCAAAATCCGTCAACGCGATACGCTCGCGCGGCTAGGCGGCGATGAGTTCGGATTGCTGCTGGAAGACTGTTCATTGCGCTATGCCGAGCGTGTGGCCAACGACATGCAACAAGCCGTCCAGCAATTCCGTTTTGTTTGGGAAGGCCGGACATTCGGCATCGGCGTGAGCATCGGTTTGATTCCCATCGCCCGTGGCAGCGACAGCCTTACGACTTTGTTGAGCCAGGCCGACGCTGCCTGCTACGCGGCAAAAGACGCGGGCCGCAACCGCATACACGTGCATGACGACGCTGACAGCGATTTGGCCAAGCGTCAGGGCGAAATGCGCCTGGTGTCCCGCATCAACCAGGCGCTCGAACGCGATCACTTTCGCCTCGCCTTCCAACCCATCACGCCGATTTCGAGCATGGTGCCTCCGGGCGAGCACTATGAGCTTCTGATTCGCATGCAGGACGAAGAAGGCCGTGTTGTGCCGCCGCATGTTTTTCTAGCAGCCGCCGAGCGCTACAACCTGTCGACCAAGGTCGACAACTGGGTCATTGCCAAGACCTTCGATTGGCTAGAGCGTCACCCCGAGCAACTAGATCGTTTGTACTTGTGCTCGACCAACTTATCCGGACATTCACTCGGCGACGACAAGTTTCTCAAGTACATCATCGACATGTTTCAACGCACCCACCTGCCGCCGGCCAAACTGTGTTTCGAGATTACCGAGACGGCTGCTATCGCTAACTTAGCAGCAGCGACGCAATTTATAAACGAGTTAAAGTCTCTGGGCTGTCGCTTCGCCCTCGATGATTTTGGAAGCGGTTTATCGTCCTTTGCTTATCTCAGGAATCTGCCTGTCGATTTCATCAAGATCGACGGCGTCTTCGTCAAGGACATCGCCCATGATCCCATTGCCCTGGCGATGGTGAACTCAATTAACGATATTGGTCACGTCATGGGTAAGAAGACGATCGCGGAGTTCGTTGAAAGCGAAGGTATCTTGCAGAAGCTTCGGGAGATCGGCGTCGACTACGCGCAGGGTTACAGCATCGGTCGACCGCAACCGATTGAAGAGATGCGATAGTAGCAGTCTAACACATTGAAAAATATAGTATTTTTTGATGATATTTGCATATGCATCATGTTCTTGCCTGATAGCCTCGTCGCTTAGAGAGCTCCATCGGCACCAAGCTTACAACCCATTTCGCCACGCTATCGGCGAAACTGCACCTTACATTTAATGCCCGCGGGTATTTTAAATCCCGCGTTCGAAAGTTCGACCCGCACACCAAATGTGCCGCTGGCGGCGTCAACCACTCTATCAATCACTTTGATTCGCCCTCTATAAGTCCGGTCCACTAGATCTTCCCCCTTTACTTCGGCGCGCATTCCCGGCTTGAGCGAACCGAACATCCTAACTGGCACAATAACTTCCACATTCAGTGGATTAATCTGCGCGATCTTGAGAATTTTGTCTTGTCGTGCAACCTCCCCTGGCGATATGAAGCGTTCCACTACGACTCCTGTGACCGGCGAACGAATCGTGCGTAGCTTGAGTAGCTCTTCCGAGCGATGCAGCTCCATTTCTGCCATCTTCTTTTCCGTCTCCGCTAGGTCCTTTTCCGACGCCGACATTATCTTCTTTGCATACAACTCCTCGCTGCGCGCGTACTTTCGCTGATTGTACTCTAGACGCGCACGTGATAAAGCCACGTCGGCACGCTCGATTTCCGCCTCCAAAGTGGCAACCACTTCGCCTTGCTGGATAAAACTGCCGCGATCAACATCGATCGACTTTACGATACCTACCACGGGACTGGCCAACTCAACGACCATATAAGGTTCAATCAAGCAGTCCATCCAAGGCGGCTCTTGCTTTATCGCACTCTGGCTAGCCAATACTGGCTCCAAAGCTAGCAGTCCTACTGCCAAAATGATGTATTTTTGATTTATCATTTCGAGCTTGCACTTATTCGGAGCGGCCAGAAAACGCTAAAGCGGTTTCTAGCTGTTCATCCATTTTCAGCAAATCTCGACGTATGCGGGAATGCAAGCGCTCGGCTGAGCGCTGCCCCAGCCGCATAATGAGCTGGCCGGCAAGCTGGCCAAACCCAATTCTAGTCAACGCTTTTGCTAGACCCCGAACGAGGCGATTGACATAGACCGTCGGCAATTCGTCTTCAAGTGACAAGATGGCGACATGACTCCCACGATCGCCCTGCCGCGCACAGCGGCCGTGTAGCTGACGATCGATGCGTTTGGCTTCGTGCAGTTCCGTGAGGATCACGTGAAGACCGCCGCGTTCTGAAATACCTTCGCCAAGCTTTATGTCTGTTCCGCGACCCGCCATATTCGTGGCGATCGTTATACGATCCGGCCTTCCTGCCTCGGCAATGATTTGGGCCTCCTGCGCGTCCTGACGCGCATTCAAAAGCTGGTGTTTTAGGCCTTTTGCCGTAAGCAGCTGGCTTAATTGTTCTGATGCTTGAACGGAACGCGTACCCACGAGAACCGGTCGCTGCTGAGCATTGACATGCGCGACGTATTGCGCCACGGCTTGCCATTTTTGATCAGTTCTTATGTGAACTTGGGTCGGTCTTCGAATCCTTTGAACCGGCTTGTTAGTGGGCAACCGCACGACATTTAGACGATAAACAGACCATAACTCTGGCGTAACTTCTCGTGCGGTACCGGTCATGCCAGCTAGATGCAGATAGCGCCTGAAGAACCGCTGGTAGCTCATGCGCGCGAGTGTCTCTCGTCTATGGGTCAGTTCACAGTCTTCCTTTGTCTCTATCATCTGGTGCAGGCCCTGTTCCCATGAGCGGTCAGGCATGACCCGTCCCGTATATTCATCCACGATCTGCACCTTTTCATCCTTGACAATGTAGTGTTTGTCACGAACATACATATGAATAGCTGTCAGTGCCTGACGTACGAGTTCTTCTCGGCGCCGGGTGCCTCGCCACAGTGCACCCAATGGCTCTAATAACGCCTTAATTCGTGCCTTACCGTGATCAGTGAGTTGTATGCGACGCTCGCGCCCAAGCAGCCGAAAGTCCTTTTGCTCCGTCAGCTGCCTGGCAGTAGTCAGCGCTTGCTCATACAGCCGCTTTTCGCCCTCGATATTGCCGGCGCCGGAAATAATCAGTGGTGTACGCGCCTCATCAATCAAGACGCTATCGGCCTCGTCTACGATAGCAAAATACAAACCGCGCAGTAGGAGCTGCGCCATTCTTGAGTTGTTGCCGTAGAGGCGTTCGAGCTGTAACTGAGTGCGGCTGCGCTTGTCTTTAAGAACGATACGATCCTTCAAATAGTCAAAAGCAACCTCTTTGTTGGTGCAATAGGTAATATCACACGCATAGGCTGTGCGCCGGGCATCAGGGGACATTCCCTGGATGATGGTTCCCACACTGAAACCCAGCGCCTCGTAGACGGGCCGCATGAGTTCAGTGTCACGTGACGCCAGGTAATCATTGACGGTGATGATGTGCACTGGGATACCCGCGAGCGCCGCTGTGCAAGCCGGCAAAGTCGCCGTGAGCGTCTTGCCTTCGCCCGCCTCCATTTCGGCAACCATTCCACGAAGCAGCACGAGACCGCCCACCAGCTGCACGTCATAATGGCGCATTTGGACTCGACGCTGAGCAATTTCACGCACCAATGCGAACGATTCCGCCACCAGCCCGTCGTTGTCAAAACCGTCACGTCTGAGCCGTTGGCGCAGGGTCTTACCGGCCTCAACCAGCTGACTGTCAGTCAAATGCTCGAGCCCGTGACCCTGGGCGGCCACGAGTTTTACGAATTCAGCAAAATTCGAGCGTCGTGAACGGTTCCAACGAATGATGGGTCCGCTGGCCGCCACACCCAGGCGGTCAAACCAGTTATCGCGCGGGAGTGCACGCTCGGGATAGGCTTCGAGAAATGGTTGTGAGATAACCGAGGTGCTAGACATTGAAGCGCGCCAGAAAAAGCTGCCGCAAGCCTCTGTACCACTGGTTGGCCAACGGCTCGTAACCATGATCGAAACGGACATACACGCGGCCGTTAACGGTCACGGTGCCCATGTCAGTAGGAAAATCGATATCTAGCACGAAGAACTTCTGAAACGCCCTGGCACGCTCGCTTTCTCGTGGGTCAATGGCAATCTCACCACCGCCTTGCTGCGCCAGGATGAGGCTCGGTAGCTCGTCGGTGGCCGCCGGCACCTCCCGTCTGACCACTGCCGCAATTACTTTCTCGAGCCTATCGGCCAAGCGTATCTCTACCCGTTTGGTGCGCTGCCGCACCAAATCTATGTCGTCTTGGGAAACGACGACCTTCGCGGTTGTGCCGGACAGGTCAAGGGTGTACCCAATCAACTCGCCCTTTTTTACATATCGGCCCGGAAGATCCCGAGCATTCGGTACGATGAATGTGCCATCTGTCTTGGCGCGAATCATGAGGTCCTCGGCGTTTTGCCGTGCCTGTGCCAGGTCAGCGGCAACGATACCCATCTCTTCCTTGATGATCTCGGCCTTGACCCGGTCTGTTTGCAGCTGTGACCGATGGCGTGCCTCAAGCTCCGCCAACCGGCCCTGCAGTACTTCGACCTTCGCTAACAGTGCGACGTCGGCGCACGCGATCAGTGGCTGGCCACGACGAACCCTCGAGCCGGGCTTGGCAATCAGTCTCTCGACAAAGCCGTCCGCACCCGCACGCACCACCATGTCGCCAGGTATCCAGACCACGCCCTCGGCGCGCGTCCACGAAGGCACCGGAACCAGCGTAACCGCTGCGACTAAGGCAACGACGATGCAAACAATCGCTGCGATGGCCCGCGTGCGCTTCGGTCTGATGGCAGCGCTAGTAAAGATCTTGGAGACGTTCTTGACCACCGGCACGACCACCATGATGGCCACGGCCCAAATGGCGAGCAAAACGCCGATAAAGAAAAACTTGCCAGCAACGAAAAGCACAATCACGGCAACGATAAACATCCGGTAGATAAAAGCCGCTATTCCATAACCCACGAACCAGCGACGTTCTCCGCCCGTCGAAGGTGGTGATTCCAGCTCGCGCAGTCCGAAGATATAACGTTGGAACAGGTAACCCAGATACTTGTTGGCGCGTGTGCCGAGATTCTGAATCTCAATAAGATCGGCCAAAATGTAGTAACCGTCGAACCGCAGCAACGGATTGGCGTTGAACAAAATCGTCGATACGCTCGCGATCAGAATCACGTTGTATGCCAGCGAACGAGCTACTCCAGGCTCTAGGTTCAGCCAAACGAATAATGCCAGCGCCGCGAGGAAAATTTCTACGAGCATGCCGGCCGCGCCAACGATTACACGCTGGTGCTTTTCCCGGAATGCCGACGCCGCCGATGCGTCGACATAGGGAATGGGCATCAACACCAGAAACATGACGCCCATCTCGTGCACCTCGCCGCCCCATATCTTTGTCGCGAATGCGTGACCGAACTCGTGGATCGCCTTTACAATCGGAAAGGTCAATCCCAAAAGCACCAGGTTTTGTGGCGCGAGCACTCTATCCGTAATGTTTTCCGTCAAGTCGGGCCAGTGTGCGCCCGCAAGCACCGCCGCCCAACTTACGACAACAAGCCATAACAGCGCCCCAACCCAGCCAAATAGCGGACGTACAAGATACTGCGAGTTGTTGAGAAACTTATCCGGGTCCAGGAGCGGTATGCGCACCGCCATCGGATTCAAAAACCGACGTGCCAAGGCGCTGCGCTTCTGGCGTTGGTAACGCCGCAATAACTCAGACGTATCCGGAGAAACATCACATTGCAAAGCATCGGCACTGTGAAGCTGACTGAGCAGGCGGATGAGTTCATCTTGAGTCGGCGCATCATCGCCGAGTTTTTCCGTCGCTATTTCCCAAAGCGCCTGCACACTGCGCTTGCCGTCCATGAGACCGATGATAAAGTGGGCTGCCGGCGTAAAACGGTGCGAACGCTGCGACACAGGATCTTGCAGGACGTACCACAGCTCACCACGGTAATGATGCCGATAGATCTTCGCGTGACTACGCAATCGTGGCGTCAGCGAGGAAACACGATGCCAGGAGGGACTGAATAGTGACGTTGTCATGGAATCACGACTACGGCCACCACGACCATACCCATAGACGGAACCAGTCGATCAAGTTGTGGGTCCAGATCCAAAACAGCTTGCGCTGATCGATGTTGATCTTTCCAATTCCCTCCATACCCGGTCGCAGGCGTTCGGATGTGCCATCCAGTCGCGCCTCAACGCGAAAGTAATTGCGACCTTCCTCGGCCGCCGACACCGGCGTGATCTTCTCGACGGTGAACGCTAAGGTTTCCCCGAGTATGCTCGACAATGCCAATTGGCCGCGTTTTCCGACCGACACATCGGTGATGTCACGTTCGTCGACCTTCAGAATCACGCGATAGGCATCGAGTGGAGCGATTTCAAAGAGCACTTGCCCTTTTTCGACAGGCGCACCGAGAGACTGGCTGAGATCGCCGCTGACGATGATTCCGTCGAAGGGGGCCGTGACCTCCGTGCGTGACAACTGGTAGTCCAGCAACTCCAGCTGTGCCTCGATCTGGCTGATCTGCGCCATCGTGATGCGGCTTTGTGGTCGGTCGTGCGCCGCCATCGCCTCGCGGTATTGCCTCAAGAGCTGCTCTCGCTGCCCCAGCGCCTTGAGACGCTCGAGCTTGAGATCCTTGTCGTCGAGCACAGCCAGGGCCTGTCCCTGCTTCACGACATCGCCTGCGCGCGCCTGGGCCTCCGCGATATAGCTGGCAAACGGCGTGGCGACGACGCGTTGAATTTCGCCTTCGATAGCCGCATCGGCCGTCACTCGGTATTCGCCTTTCGCAAGGGTCAAGAACAACACCAGCGCGATCGCAAGGCTCGTGAACAGCTTAAACGCCACGTGTCGCGGCCCCACGACCTTTTTTAGCTGTCGCAGCGACGACTCACCGACTTTCTGGATCAATAGACGGTCATTTCTGCGCTTGGCCTCGAGAACCGGCCCGGTCAAAGAGGCGACCGCTTCGCAAAGCTCAACGGTATCAGCATCAAATGGTTTCTGTGCCCGGCGTTCGAAGGTCATCGCTCCGATGATCTCGCCGCAATGCTGAAGCAGCACCGTACAGATAGCGGCATTGTCTTGTACGTTTGCCAGCTCTTCATGTGCGCGCCCAACGACCAAGGGGGCGTCCGAGGCCGGTGGGGGATAGACGACCGTTGCCTGCTGATCGAAGGCCTCGTCCATGGCCGCGCCGATGGTCCTGATCAGGTTCGTTTTCTTTTCAAACTGTGCGGTATGCGAGACCGCCACCACCGCCACGTAGTTCTTGCGCAGGAATCCTACGCTGACCCTGTCACACGAAAGTCGAGTCGCCAACTCGGTAACAAGCGCCAAGGCGGCACTATAGAAACGGTCCTGGTCGGTCGCTACGGCAAGCAGATCCAGCACCGTCATGAGGCGCTGCTGGGTACGGCTGTCTTCGCGGGATGTCTGCCTGCGGAAGAGCACTTCGAGCCAGGCGCTGCCCCAATGCAGCTGGCGCAACATGGCCTGAAGCTGTGATTCAGAACGTAACGGGGTCTCGAGGACAACTACGCCGTGTAGCCTCTGGTCCACCTCGAGTGGGTAAGCGACATGGTAGCTTTGTAGACCGGTTCCGCCAGGCGGGTCCTGCTGCTC
This sequence comes from uncultured Nitrospiraceae bacterium, assembly GCA_964347935.1. Classification (GTDB taxonomy): domain Bacteria; phylum Pseudomonadota; class Gammaproteobacteria; order Acidiferrobacterales; family SPGG2; genus SZUA-472. The sequence goes on from CAYGAS010000070.1 coordinate 12,444, forward strand.
ATGTTTTAGCAACAGTCCGCGGCGTTCCCTGAGCGCACGCTCGGCCGCCGCCGTCAAATGCTCCATGCTGCGACGGACATCCGGCCACACCGCCACCACCGTGAACGGGCCGACATCCGGCGCGCCCAGCAGCACCAGTCCGCCCGTAACGTCGTTGATCACGCGGCACTGAACAGCAAGCCAGCCGCGGCAGAAGCTGCTGGTGTTATCGGCTTCAGCGAACTGCGCCCATGCCTGGCGCTCTAACTCGGACGCTTGCTGCTCTCTAGCCGCATCGGCGCGCTCCGCCACGGGCGGTCGGCCAGACAACGAAGGCTCCGGGCTGTCCATCGTCAGGGGCGGCGGTTAGCCGTACTTCAGCTCGATGGCGAAGCGGAGCTGAACCCCCGCCTAACCTCCTCCGTTACCGCCGCGCGTACCGGGCTGGGCCCCGGCCTCGAGATCAAGCTTACCGTAGCGAGACTCATACTCGTCGATCAGCTTTCCCAGCAACTGTGCCAGGCGTTTCGCGGCAAAAGGACTGACGATCAAGCGGTTGGTGAGCTCGATCTCGACCTCTTCAGCGCCACGCTCCCAGGCCTTGTTGACCCCGAAGTTCAGCACCACTTCTTCGCGGGTGCTCGTGACATTGCACACGTTGGCATAAGAGCTCTTGATGTTGCTGGTGTCCCAGCGGATTTTGGGCGTTCGCCCGCCTTCGGCCGTGGCTTGGGCAGCGGCTTCAGTGGTTGAACGGGGCATATGTCCTCCTAAATAACGTCTAACAATCAAAGTACTTCGGGATGACGCGGATACAGGCCCCGATATCATCCCACCCCTTTGTTGGGAGCTATTATGACACTCTCGGGAGCTGCTCGCGACCGCGGCGAGGGGTGTAGAACCCTTTTTAAAACCATGGCTTATCTCACCCAAACAGCATGCCGCACATCCAACTTGTCATGGCCGGTTTAGCACTCCTCGACAGCTTGCCGAGCAGCTGCGCTAGGCGGTGCGGGTGCTAAGAGCGCTTTAGAGCGCTTCGTCTGCGCGCCGCTGCCCTTCCAGGGACTGGTCATACAGGCTCACACTGATGTGGCGGTTCGGGTCGTCGTTCGGATCTTCCGCCAGATCGAGTACGAAATCGCGCACCCACGGGGCCGGGGCGGCCAAGGCGCCCAGGTGATGTTGTTTCTTGCCGCCAGCGTGACTGCGGTCGTCATCGCCCAGCAAGCGGTCTGGGTCGGCCGAGGCCTTGCCGTTGTGGTCCCGCGAATCCTTATCGTTGCTCGTGAAAAAGGATTTCAGCGTCTTGCCGAGGTCTTGCACATAAGCGGTGTAGCGGCGGTAGTCCTTGACTGCCTTAGTATCCTCGTTGCCGGCCGGGCTGAGGAACGGGTTTGATCTGGCATAGAGGTCGAGCGATCCACCGCGATGGTATTGCTCACCGAGCAGACTGTCCGCGACATTGTTCGTCGATGCGGGGGGCAGCGCTGGGGCGGTGTCTATGACCGTGGCGTCTTCATGGTGGATTGCCTCTGCGCCAGCGGGCAGCACTCGCATGCCGGTCGGTAGCATCGCCCCCATGACGTCATGGGTCACGGCAACGTCGCTGTGCTCGAGACCGAGCACATGGCCGAGCTCGTGCGTGACGGCTGTCAGGAGATCGATATGCCCTTCAGCGGCGGACCCCGGGCGCGCCTGACCCTGCGCATTGAACTCGCTGTCATCGGCCGGGGTGGGATCGATGAACCAGCCGTGGCCGGCGGCGTCGATGTCGATCAGGATTGCATTGTCCAGGGCCTGGCCCAGGATCAGCCCCGGCAGATCCGCGATCCGTACGTCGACGCCGTCCATCGCCGACTCGGCCCCGAAGCGCCGCACCGCGGCCTCCAGGATCGGCTGCAGCTCGGCTTGGCTCAGGGCGGCCGGCACCCCGGCAAAGCTCTCGGCCGTCGTCGCCGCCCTCAAGGTCGTGGTGGCCTCGGGCAGGAAGGCCGGGTCATTGGTCTTTACTTCGACGTCATCGAAAGAGGCGGCTCCGTCTATCGCCAAAAGTCCGAAGTTGCCGTCCACAGTGGCCGCATTGAAGGCGTGGCTGACAATAGCTTGGAAGCCACCATTGCCCGCCGCGTTCAGGTTGGCGCTTACGGTGGACCCCTTGAGCGTTACGCTAAGTGTGTAGTCGTGTCCCGCAGTGACAACGGTGGCCATGACCGCATCTTCTGCCCAGCCACCCTTCTCGGTGTAGTGGCCGATGATGAGCCGGCCTTGG
>CAYGAS010000071.1:0-2340 GCA_964347935.1 uncultured Nitrospiraceae bacterium
CGACGTTCCCCTGGATCCGGCCGCACCAACGCCAAGGCCAGGATCTGAACGACTTTCCGAATGTGAAGCGCTGGTTCGATGCGATCGCTGAGCGCCCCGCCGTGCAGCGTGGTATCGAGGTGTTGAAAGACTTGCGCCGCGAGTTCGACGCCAAGGCACGCGAATACCTCTTCGGCGCGCGCCAATATCAAGGGACATCCTAGTCACCATCCTTTACATAGCTGATCGGCGAGGCCACAATCACCCGCGGCAAAAACGAAAGAATTTGTCGCTTCTCCGACGCGCAATTCGCATTGCGGCCTAGCCAAGGCCATACGACGGCGATAACAACTTGAAGATGCCCGCTATGCAGCAACCCCTGTTTTCATATGTGACGGACTGATGAAGGCGTTGGCCACATTCGTACGCCTGGTTGATCGTCTGAACGACGTGGTCGGCCGCGGCGTGTCGTGGTTGACGCTGGCGATGGTGCTCGTCACCTTTGCTGTGGTCGTGTTGCGCTATGGTTTCTCCCTCGGCTGGGTGGGGCTGCAAGAGTCCTATGTGTGGCTCTATGCCCTCGTGTTCATGCTGGGTGCGGGATACACCCTGCTGCACAACGGGCACGTAAGGGTCGATATCTTCTATCGACCCGCGAGTATTCGCTTTCAGGCGATTGTGGACCTGTGCGGTTCGATCTTCCTGCTGCTACCGATGGTGATCACCGTCGCCTGGGTTAGCTATCCGTATATCGCTGCTTCGTGGCACCAGCTCGAGGGTTCGCGCGAGGCAGGCGGGCTTGAAGGACTGTTTCTGCTCAAGAGCGTGCTGCTGGTGTTCTGTTTGTTACTCGGGCTACAAGGCCTCTCGATGGCCGGTCGTTCCGTGTTGATACTGACGGGGCACCCGGAGTTCACACCGCCACCTGAGGAGCCCGAGCACCTGTCATGATAGTGGCAGAGATTCTCAGTGCATTGATGTTCATCGCCGTGTTTGCCTTGCTGCTGCTCGGCTATCCGGTAGCGTTCACGCTCGCCGGCACGGCACTTGCGTTTGCACTCGTCGGCCATATGTTCTCCGTGTTCGACCTGGCACTGTTGGGTGGACTCGCCTCGCGCTTTATCGGTGTCATGTTGAACGAGGTGTTGGTCGCCGTGCCGTTGTTCATCTTCATGGGTGTGATGTTGGAGCGCTCGAAGTTGGCCGAGCAATTGCTAGGCACCATGGGGTTGTTGTTTGGGCGGCTGCGCGGCGGCCTCGGATTTTCCGTCATTATCGTCGGTGCATTGCTGGCGGCCTCGACCGGCATTGTCGGTGCCACCGTCGTCACCATGGGGTTGCTGAGCCTGCCGACCATGTTGCGCGCTGGTTACGATGCCAGACTTGCCACCGGCATCATCTGCGCCTCGGGCACTTTGGGACAGATCATTCCACCGTCGATTGTGCTGGTACTGCTGGGCGACATTCTGCAGGGCGCGAACACCCAGGCCCAACTGGCCAAGGGCAACTTTGCCCCAGATCCGGTTTCAGTAGTGGATCTATTTGCCGGGGCGTTTCTGCCCGGCATGGTGTTGGTCGCGCTCTATCTCGGGTGGCAATTGCTAATGGCCATCATGCGTCCGCGCAGCTGCCCCTCGTTGATCGAAGAAGGCGAGTCGCGGCGCAATCTGTTTGACATCCTGAGGGTATTGCTGCCGCCGGCGCTGCTCATCATCGCCGTGTTGGGATCAATCCTCGCTGGCGTTGCAACGCCGACAGAGTCGGCGGCAGTCGGCGCCGTCGGTGCAATGCTGCTGGCGGCCTGGCGACGTCAACTCACGCTATCGGTATTACGTGATGTCATGCAGTCGACAACCAAAATCACCTGCATGGTGTTTGTGATCCTGCTGGGCGCTTCGGTTTTCTCGCTGGTGTTTCGCGGCTTCGGCGGGGATCACATGGTGGCGAACGCGCTCGGTAATCTGCCTGGTGGTGCGCTCGGCGCCATGGTGGCGGTAATGGCGTTGATGTTCTTGCTCGGTTTCTTCCTCGACTTTATCGAGATCATCTTTGTGGTCGTGCCGATCGTCGGTCCGGTGTTGCTCGGAATGGATCTCAATCCCATATGGTTGGGCGTGATGATGGCGATCAATCTGCAAACGAGCTTTCTCACCCCGCCCTTTGGCTTCGCCTTGTTCTATCTCCGTGGTGTCGCTCCGCCAAGCGTTACGACCATGCAGATCTATAAGGGCATCGCCCCGTTCGTGGTCATTCAGCTGACCTCACTTGCCGTATTGGCGGCATTTCCAGATCTCGTGACCTGGTTGCCACGGGTGCTATTTGCCAGGTAGAAAAGCCGGCGTCCGCCGGCTTTTCTTTGTA
>CAYGAS010000072.1:0-2390 GCA_964347935.1 uncultured Nitrospiraceae bacterium
ATGCCCTGGTAGCGTTCATGGCCCTCGGTCGGATCGAGAATAATGGACAGCCGCCCGTCGCCGACCATGGCCGACAGCGGCCCCGTCGGCAGCTCGCCTTCCCACTTCGCCATTGCGCGCATCGTGTGATCACTCGTGCATTCGACGACCAGCAGCTTGATCGGCCCGGGGCCGCGGATCTGCATGACCAACCGTCCGGCGAGCTTGATGGTAGCGGACAGGAGTGCGGCCGCCGCCATGGCCTCGCCGAGCAGCAACCGTAGCGGTTCGGGATAGTCGCGACGCTCGAGCACGGCACGCCAGGTCGCATCGAGGTGCACGATCTCACCGCGAATCGCATCGTGCTCGAAAAGAAAGCGCTGTACGCTATCCCGGGCCCGGATCGAATCGTTATCGAACAACATTGGTATTGGAAATCAACGCGTTTTGCCGGTCGCGACAATGTAACACAACGACGCCATGCCGTGGGGCGAGAGGGCGATCGGTCTGGCAGCGCAGGCCCAGATCAAACCTCATTCTGCCAGCAACAGATCCTTCGCCTGGTTCAGCTTCGCCGCCAGGTAGGTGGAACCGCCGCGGTCCGGATGCAGCTTCTGCATCAAGCGGCGATGCGCGTCGATGATCTCCTGGGTGGCGGCACCGGGCGCAAGCCCCAGTATCTCGTAGGCCTCGGAGCGGGTCATGCGCGAGCCGTCGGTCGGTTTGGCGCTGCTATAGTCGCGCTGGTCTTGCCAGCGGTCTCCATGCACGCGGTCGAGGTAGGCGCGCAGCACGGCGGCCGATTGCTCGTCGTTCGCCTCGCACTCGTCTAGCAGCAGCAGCAGCTCGTCCAGACCCAGCTCGTTCAGATGCCGTCCGGCAAACCGGCCGTCGAGCACCTCGCCGTTCATGGCGCCGGTGTCGTGATCGAGCGACATGCGCAGGTAGCGGGTCTGCACCGCCGAGGATTGCCCACTCGTCGGGCCCCCGGCTGATTTAAACGTGTGTCCCATGGATCGCAGGCGCTGGATGAGGGGAAGCAAGCCGAGCAGCGCGCTCAGTCGATAGACGAGCGGGATGGCGGAGGCGATGAGCGCGTACAGCCAGTGCAGGCGCCCACTGGCCGCCAGGTAGATCAGAACCAAAATGCCCGCCGTCATGCCGGCTCGCCGCAACATGCGCGCCACCTGGGGTGCCGGCGTGCGCGCGAACCAGCGCAGGACGAGGATTATCGCGGCCACGAGGATCAGGGCAAGAACGAGACGCAGGAGCAAGCGCTTAGCCTCGGTCGATCTGATGGGTCAGCTGCAGGATGACGCCGCCCTTTCTCTGACTGAAGTCTCGCAAGGCGCGCCGCCCGCCGGCCGCATACACGGCGACCGCACTCAAGAGGTCACGCAACTGCTGCGCGCTGCTGGCATCGAAGTGGCAATAGGCGCCGCGGGTTAGGCGGGCAATCTGCTTGAAGGCGCGCTCGGCGATGGGCTCGTAACCTTCATGGAAGATAAAGGCCGGCACACCGAGCAAGCCAAGCTCGCCTGCCAGCTGGCACAGCTCATCGACGTCTTCCTCCATACAGTCGCCGACGAAAACCAGGGCGTTCACTTTTTTCATTCTGGCTTCGGTAATCACATGACGCAGGACTTTCTCGATCTGCGTCTGCCCGCCCAGGCAGCGTACACCGGTCATGCGGGCGAGCAAATCGCCCGAGTTGGACAGCCAGGGCGTGGCCTCGAACTCACCAAAACCGCGGTAATAGCACAGCTGAATATCGAGCCCACCCAAAGCCGTGGTCTCGGTGAACATCTGTCCCTGGATTTGGCAGGCCGTGTCCCAGGTGGGCTCACGGCTCGCGGTTGCATCCATGGCAAAAATCAGGCGGCCGCGCTCTACGCTTGTAGGGGCTGGCGTGGCGGCGACCTTACGCAGGAACTCGGCGACCTCGGCGCCGGACGAACGCTGGGGCAACTTGTCTCGCTCGTTGTTGGCCATGTTCCTTATTGATGAATGGACTGGGGGAAAATTCTAACGCAGATTGGGCTCTGACGGAGTTTGCGCGCGGCCGGAGGGCTGAAGACTAGCGGAAATCCCGGGATGGCGTAGTCAGGCGGCCCAATAGATGGCTGTGGTCGTGCAAATGCCGGGCGATGACGTGTAGCACATCGCCCTCACGTTGTATCTCGCCCTCCACCCCGAGCAAGCGAGCCCCGAGCACGGCGCGTCGATACTTTTCCGCCAAGCTGCCCCATACCACGACATTGAAGTGACCGGTTTCGTCCTCGAGCGTGAGAAAGAGCACGCCGCTTGCAGTGCCGGGGCGCTGGCGGGTGATCACCAGGCCGGCGGTGTGTACCCGATAGCCATGGGGCAGCTGCCACAATTGAGCGGCGGTCAGTATCTGCAAGTGTTCC
>CAYGAS010000073.1:0-15575 GCA_964347935.1 uncultured Nitrospiraceae bacterium
ACATCGATAAGCCGGTCAATCTCGTTACGCCCGCGCGGCTGAGCCACCGATCGCTCCCACACAGGACGGCCGCTTTGCAAATTCAGCGCGACGACCTTGCCGTTGGCAAATCCCACAAAAACGATCCCCTCGCTAATGAGGGGTGAGCTCGTCCCGCGCAAACTCAAAGCCGGCTCGATGCGCTGTTGCACCCACACCCGCGAACCGTCGTTTGCAGACAAACCGAATACCTTGCCGTCGATAGTTTGCACCACGACCACGCCCGACTGCGCGGCAGGGCGCGAAAGGATTTCTGTGGAGACACTGCCTTTCCAACGCAGCTCGCCATTTTCCGACGCCAAGGCGTACACATGACCATTCTTAGTTCCTATCAGAACCATGTCTTCGCCAAACCCTACGGCTGCCCCGACCGGTTCTTTCAGGTCGACGCTCCAGCGCGCCCGACCCTTCTTGACCGCGAATGCGCTTACTTTGCCCTCGATGTCTGCGGCGTATAGCGTGTCTGCCTGCATGGCCGGCGCAAGCCCAACAAATCTCTTTTTTTCGCCCTTGCCGACATCGACCGACCACAGCTTTTTGACCTTGACACTCGGCTTAAAGCTGACCAACGGCGCTGGCGGCGCGATATTGCTCTCGCCGCCGCAAGAGCCGAGCAGAGCACCCAACACGATCAACAAACACCGCTTCACGGCGAGGTCTCCGGTCCCAGGTTGTCCAGTTTCATGTTGAGTACGGGGAGGTAGCCCGACGCGTCGTTCAACTGCTCGATTGCTCCCCTGTAGGCCTCGCGCGCACCGCGCTTGTCCCCTTTCGCAGCCAGCACGTCGCCACGTAACTCCGCGTAGCCTGACTCAAATCCAGCGATGTCCTGTATATCGATCAGCGCCAATGCCGCCTCAAGCTCGCCAGCAGCCGCGAGCACGCGCCCCAGGCGCAGTCGTGCAGTGTGACGCGTACCAGGATCAGTGGCGTTATCGACGGCCCAGCGCAAGTGCTTGCGCACCTGTTCAGGTTGCTGGCTATCGAAGCTGACCCGCGCGAGCATGAGCGCAGCCAGCCCGGCGTAGGGTGTAGACGCGTACTCGTTAATGAGTCTGTCGCCCACTTGACGCACACCGTCAAGCTCCTTCTTGCGATAGCCCTCAAGCAACTGGCCATACAAAGCAGATGCGGCCTCTGCCCGTTGTTCCTGATAGCTAGTCCAGTACCTGTTACCAAATAGAATGGCCAACCCGAGAGCTATGCCGAGCAACAAGGCATTGCCATAGGTTTTCCACCATCGTTTTAGCTTTTCTAGTTCGTCGTGATCAGTGTAGGGGTCGCTCAATGTCGTCTCCGCATCGCTGTTGTCAAATGCCGGTAGCGGCGGACCTACCGGCGGCGCTGTTGATCAAGTGTCGCTTCTGCGCTTATACCCTGCCGGCATCGCCGACGTGACGATGGCTGTGGCGCGCGCCTGCCGATCACTCGAGCTGCTGTTTCAGATAACTGAGAATTTCGGCTTGCGGTATTCCCCGCTGCGCGCTGTCCCGTCGCAAGTCTTTGACCGTCACGACTTGTTTTCGGCTCTCGTCCTCGCCCAAAATCAGTGCGAAACGGGCACCCGCCTTGTCGGCCCGCCGCAATTGGCTCTTGAGGTTACCGCCGCCGCAATTGCACAAGGCAGTAATGCCGCCGTCACGCAGGCTTTCGGCAAGCCCCATACCTTCGGCTTCCACCGTCTCACCGACGACAGCGATATAGACCCGCGGCCCTTCCGGCGCCGCCACCAGGTCCTGTTGAATCAGCAACTGCACCAGACGCTCGAGACCAAGCGCAAACCCGATTGCCGGGGTCGGTTTACCGCCCAGTTGTTCTACCAGACCGTCGTAGCGTCCGCCACCGCACACCGTCGCTTGGGCACCCAATTGCGCACTCGTCCATTCGAAGACGGTACGCGTGTAGTAATCGAGGCCGCGCACTAGCCGGTTACTGACCACGTAGCGCAGGCCAGCCTTGTCGAGCCGGCTCTGGAAATTTTCGAAATGGACCCGCGAAGCATCATCCAAATAATCCAGCAATGAAGGTGCCCGCGCAATGACTTCGCGCATCTGCGGATTTTTACTGTCCAGAATCCGCAGCGGGTTAAGCTCAATTCGGCGCACGCTGTCATCATCCAGCTCGGCCTGCCGCGATTTGAAGTAGCCTATGAGTTGTTCACGATAGACCTGCCGCGACTCTGGCGTCCCGAGCGAGTTGATCTCGAGTGTCAGCTCCCGAATGCCGAGCGCGTCCCACAGCCGCGTGCCGAGCAGTATCAGCTCGACATCGATATCCGGGCCTTCCAGCCCAAACGCCTCGACGTCGATCTGGTGAAATTGGCGATAGCGACCCTTCTGCGGACGCTCATGGCGAAACATCGCGCCTGCGCACCAGAGCCGCTGAACCTGATTGTGCAGGAAACCGCCCTCGATGCCCGCGCGCACGATACCGGCAGTCGCTTCCGGACGCAATGTGAGGCTCTCACCATTACGGTCGGCGAAGGTGTACATCTCCTTCGCCACGATGTCTGTGTGTTGCCCGATCGAGCGTGCAAAAAGCTCCGTCTTCTCAAGCAGAGGAACACGGATCTCCCTGTAACCGTAGGCCTCGAGAACACCACGCGCCGTCGCTTCAACCCGCTGCCACGCGGCAGTCTCATTGGGCAGCAGGTCATTCATTCCCCGAATGGCCTGTATCAGTTTGCTCACGGGGCTAACCTCGGACGACTCAAGCTCGGAATGCACACACTCGCGACGCGGCAAGCTGAGATCGCGCCCTGAACATGCTCCAGCAGGGCACGCTAGTTGCCTGCAGCTATCGGGAGATCGAGAGTGAAACGTGCGACGAGCCCGCGTTTGAACTTGACGGCCTCAAAGTGCTCGCCGTTGAACTCAACCACGACGGCTTCGGGATTACCGACAAAAACCTCAAACGGTGGAACGCCGCTCAATGCGATTCGTTGTTGGGCAGGCACCAGCATGTAGACAAGCTTGTTACCGCGAGCGTCGCGGATATCTGCCCACGACGTATCGCGTGTCCGCAACACCAGCCGAGCGGTGTCGCCCTCGGCTACGGTAGCATCACCCGTCCCCGCCGCAGATGACAACGCCTCGGTAGAGACTTGCGGCTGTGATTGCCTCGTCGCAACTTCGGCCGGCTCCGTCGGCGGCTCCTCGGCACTCACCACGGGCAGTTCATCGTCGCGCTCGAGGCTTGGCTCAATCATGTTATCCGCCGACTCCACAGGCAGCGCCGTCTCCGGCTCGACTGTGGCGGGCGTTTGTTGTTGCGTCTGACTGATGGGCCCGGTGCTTATCGGCTTTGCGCTCCGTCCTTGCCACCAGACGACTGCCAAAAGTATCAGCGTGACGGCAACGAGCAAGGTAGCAAACCTGACGGTAGCGTCACGCGTGGTCACCTCGGGCTCAGGGACCAGCGTACTGCGCCGCGCCGTCCGCAGTGTGCCGTTGGACCTGGCGTATGACTGAACGATCTCGTCGCTCGGCAGTCCCAAGAGCTGCGCATAGTTACGCAAATAACCGCGAACGTAGGTCGGCCCGGGCAGCCGATCGAATTCTTCCTGCTCCAGAGCGGCAATTTGGTAGGTGGAAAGGTGCAACATCTCCGCCACCTGTTCCGCGCTAAGTTGCGCGCGCACGCGCGCGTCGTACAATCTTTTTCCAGGTCCCGCGCCTGCTGGCGGGACATCGCGGGTGTCCTTCATCAGCTCACTTTCCCTTTAGCGACAATCGGTGCAGCTCTTGTGCCTCCGGGGAGTTCGGAAACTTACCCTTGAGTCGCAACGCATAACTCGCCTCGGCATCCTTCGCACCGAGGGCGCTCTCTACCTTTACGGCCAACAACAGGCTTTCCGGTGTATCTTCACCGATTTCGAAGTAACGCTGTAAGAAACCGCGCGCCGAATAGGTGCGACCTGAGTCGTAGCTGATGCGCGCCATCGTCAGCAGCGCATCCGGCGTCTTGGGGCTGAGTCGCAGCGCTTCACGCAGATAGCGCTCGGCCTCACGCGGCGCCGGCTTCTTCATCAGGCACCTGCCTGCGTTGAGATTCGCCTGCGCTGGCGTCGGGTATTGTGGATCGGCGATGGCGATGTCGAACTGCTTGACCGCCTCATTGATTTCGCCCCGCTCACACAGGAAGGCACCGTAATTGTTTCGTGCCTCTGCGTTCTTGGGGTCGAGTTTTATGGTCTTCTTGAAGTACTTGGTTGCTTCGTCGTAATTCTTCAGACGCCATTGCAATACCGCCATGACGTTATTCGCCGCCGGGTGCTCCGGCGCGATCGTGAGCGCCTTCGTGACATGATCCCGAGCGACTTCGTATTGCTTGCGTTGCATGTAGACGGCGGCCAGTTGGGTGTTCAACACGACTACATTCTCCTTCCTAGCTTCCAGTGCTGCACGCTGCTCCCGCTTGGCTTGTGATGCACACCCAGTGAGGAAGATACTTGTTATAAGAATAGCACCAACGACGCGCCACATAGCCTATGTATAGCCCATTGCGAGCTGCTCCTGCCGGGCCTGCCGCCGCTTGCGGCCCTGTACCTGCCCCGCCAACTGCCCGCAGGCAGCGGCGATATCGTCCCCCCGGGGCCGCCGTGTCACCGTCATGAACCCGGCCTGGAGCAGAACGTCGCGGAAGCGGTCGATAGCCTCGGGACTCGAGCGACGATAGCGACCGAGTGGGAAGGAGTTGAATGGAATCAGATTAACCTTCGCCGGCACTTTGGCCAAAAGCCTTGCCAGGGCCCGGGCATGCGCGACGCTGTCATTAACGCCCTCCAGCATCACATACTCAAAGGTTACTCGGCGCCGCGGGGCGCCGTCCACATAACGTCGGCAGGCCGCGAGCAGCTCCCTAATTGGGTACTTCTTGTTAAGCGGCACCAGCGTGTCGCGCAAATCGTCATTCGGCGCATGCAGCGAGACCGCTAGGTTCACGTGACATTGCTCACGCAACCGATCGATCGCCGGCACGACCCCCGCCGTGCTTAGCGTGATCCGCCGCTTTGACAAGCCATAGGCATGGTCGTCCAACATGAGCTGCATGGCGCTCACCACATTCTCAAAGTTGAGCAGCGGTTCGCCCATCCCCATTAGGACGACGTTAGTCACCGCATCGCCTGCGCCCTCACTTTCGAGTAGCCGTCGCGCCAGCCATAGCTGACCAATGATTTCGGCAACGCGCAGATTGCGGTTGAATCCCTGCATACCGGTGGCGCAAAACGTGCATCCCAAGGCGCACCCGACCTGGGAAGACACGCACAAGGTTCCGCGCTCCGGCTCCGGTATGAATACCGTTTCGATGCAGTTGTTGCCATCGACACGCAACAGCCACTTGCGCGTCCCGTCGCTCGTACGCTGATCGCCGACGACCTGCGGCGGCATCACATGCGTGAACGCCGCGAGGCGGTGACGCAATGCCTTCCCGAGACTCGTCATGGCGGCGAAATCATCGGCGCCGTGGCGGTGTATCCATTGCACGAGCTGAACCGCACGGAACGGCTTCTCCCCCCAGTCGCGAAGAAACTGCTCCAACTGAGGGCGATTCAGGTCGAGCAGATTGATGTCCTTTTTTTCGCTCGCAGCACTTCTCATCAGCGCGTACGTGAAAAAATCTCGTTCTCCGGAAAGAAGAAGGAAACCTCTGCCTTGGCCGTGTCCGGTCCGTCAGACCCGTGCACGGCGTTTCTCTCTACATTTTCTGCAAAATCGGCGCGTATCGTGCCGGCCGCGGCTTCACGCGGGTTGGTGGCCCCCATGATTTCCCGATTTCTGGCAATCGCATTTTCGCCTTCCAACACCTGCACCAGAATGGGGCCCGACGTCATGAACGTCACCAGGTCATTGAAAAAAGGCCGCTCCCGATGGACCGCGTAGAACTCCCGTGCTTGCCCCGTCGTCAGATGCAGCATCCTGGCAGCCACAATTCGCAATCCAGCCCGCTCGAAACGGGCGTCGATCTCGCCGATGAGATTTTTCGCCACCGCATCCGGCTTGACGATCGACAGGGTGCGTTCACTGGCCATTCAAATTCTCCCAAGTTGTGAAGAAACCGACGCAAGCAGTTAAAAGAACAGGATATTTTCTCCTCGCGGGGCAGCATAGTGTAGCCGCTCAGCCGCGCACAAACAATTAGAATGGGGTATGGAGACGGGAAGTGTCGGCGCAAAGGCCCGCCAACCGGTATGGCCCCCGAATGCCTTAGACGCTGAAGCTCTCGCCGCAGCCGCAGGCCCCTTTTACGTTCGGGTTGTGGAATCGGAATCCCTCGTTTAGACCGTCGCGGCCGTAATCGAGCTCCGTACCATCCAGATAATGCAAGCTCGTGCGATCGACGATCACCTTAAGTCCACAGCTCTCGAATACCTGATCCTGCGGGCCGACCTCGTCAGCGAAGTCCACCACATACATAAACCCGGAGCAGCCGGTCGGCTTCACGCCCACACGCAGCCCCTCACCATGGCCGCGCTTCGCCATCGAGCTTCTTACATGCTTGGCTGCCGCTTGAGTCAGTGTTACCGCCATGATGGACTACTCCAAACGAAAGAGGCCAGATTTGACCAAAAATCCAGCTTGTCGTGCAAGCCTCGACCCGACCCGGTACTATGTTGCCGCCGCGGTGCCCCCGCTACGCGCATGCTGGCGCTGCGCCACTTCCTGCACGTGCTCTCGCGCTACGAGATCGGCGAGGCTGATCCCCTCGAGAAACTCGTAGATGCGCCCACTGAGCTTCTCCCATAGATAATGGGTGAGACAGGTCTCGTCCTCGTCGCAGTTCTTCTCACTGCTGCAGCGGGTGGTATCGAGGTTCTCGTTAATGGCCACGATGATCGCCGCCACCGAGATTTGCGCGGGTTCCCGCGCCAGACTGTACCCGCCGCCGGGTCCCCGGATACTGTCAACCAGCCGATGACGGCGCAAACGGGCAAATAGCTGCTCGAGATAAGACAAGGAGATCCCCTGTCGACCGGCGATGTCAGCAAGCGTGACAGCACCTTGCTCGTAGTGCAGCGCCAGATCCAGCATGGCGGTGACGGCGTAGCGTCCTTTGGTAGTCAGTTTCATCTACACTTACTTATTTAATCAAAGGGTTACATTCAGTCTACTTGACTGTTCTAGTTAGTCAACGATCATTGCTGAACGTTCCCCGGGTTCCGTCCGATTCCCCGCGACGCGGCATCGCCTTCGGCCTTATTTTTGCCAGCGTTGCTGCACCGCAGTAAGAATCCCCCGTAGAATGCTCAGTTCGTTTTCATCGAGGCAGGCACGATTAAACAGGCGATAAAGCCGGCGCATCAGCCGGCGCGGCTTGGTTCGATCGAGAAAGCCGCTCTCGACCAACACTTCCTCCAGGTGGCGGTAGAAGCGTTCCATATCCTCCCGCCGCGCCAGGGATACGCCCGCCTCGCGCCAATCACCCGCCTCCCTCGACGTGGCCTTTTGCCGGGCTCGCATCAACTCGTAGCTCATCACCTGCGCTGCGCACGCCAAGTTGAGGGAGGCGTACTCGCGATTGCTCGGAATCTCGACCGTGTACTGGCATTGGTCCAGCTCGGCGTTGCTCAACCCTGTTTTCTCCCGTCCAAACACCAGCGCGACAGGGCCTTCACGGGCTTCGGTGATCAACCGCTGCGCGGCGGCGCTTGGGTCCAGGGTGGGCCAGGGGATCGAGCGCGCGCGCGCACTGGTACCGATCACCAGACGACAACCCGCGAGCGCCTCCGCCAGCGAGGCGCAACGCTTCGAGCCAAGCAACACATCCTGTGCGCCACCGGCGCGCGCACGCGCCTCTTGGCCAAGGTAATCCACCGGGTCCACCAGATAAAGCGAACCCAGGCACATGGTCTTCATCGCGCGCGCCACGCCACCAATGTTTCCCGGGTGCGTCGGTCGCACTAACACCACGCGAACATTGTTTGAGGATTCGAAGCCTTCAATCATGGCCTTCGCATATCAACTTTGCACAGCACGCCGACATCTATAGAATGCGCGTCGTTTTTTGGCGCTTACCGGATCTAGGCAACCGTCCATGCATCCCATGCTCAACATCGCCGTCAAGGCCGCGCGCCGCGCCGGTACCATTATCCTGCGCCATCTCGACCATCTGGAACGTCTCGCGATCGAGACCAAAGGCCGCAACGACTTTGTCAGCGAGGTCGACCGGGAAGCAGAAGCCGAAATCGTACGCGTTATTCTCAGCGCGTACCCGGGCCATGGCATCTTGGCCGAAGAAAGCGGGCACCACCGTGGCGACGAATACCAGTGGGTGATCGATCCCCTTGACGGTACCACGAATTACCTGCATGGGTATCCGCATTTCGCCGTATCGATCGCCCTGATGCGTCGTACCAAGCTTGAACAGGCAGTCGTCTTCGACCCGTTGCGCAACGAGTTGTTCACGGCAACGCGCGGGCAGGGCGCGCAATTTAACGAACGACGCATGCGTGTCAGTCGCGTCGGCAGCCTAAAGTTTGCCTTGCTCGGCACGGGCTTTCCATTTCGGGCAGAGCAGCACCTGGAGCTGTGGATCAACACCTTCCGTGCCCTTCTTACCCAAACCAGCGGCGTCCGTCGCGCGGGTTCGGCGGCTCTCGACCTCGCCCATGTCGCTTGCGGCCGACTCGATGGTTTCTGGGAGATCGGCCTGAGTGCGTGGGACATCGCTGCAGGTGCCTTGCTTATTGAGGAAGCGGGCGGGCTGATCGGTGATTTCGCTGGCGGACAAGACTTTTTGCAAACCGGCAACGTGGTCGCCGGCAATCCGCAGGTCTATGCCAAAATCCTGCCGTTGATTCAGGCCCACCTGCCCGCGGACTTGCGACGCTAACTCGCCCAGTCGCGGGTGGGACTATCAACAAAAACGAGGAGGTCGAAGGCGGCGGTGCGCTCCAGCAGCTTGAGCGGGCGTACCGTGCGGCTAAGACCGTTGCCCTCCACCAGTTCAAGGGTCCGACCTGCCTCATACAGGCCTCGCGGCACCAGCAAGGCCGCGGGGCGTTGCAGCACAGGCATGGCAGGCAGCAGCAAGCCTTGCACGTAAGGCGTTGATCGCCCTGCCCTGACCGATGCCCGCAGCGCCACCGGGGTGACCTTTGGCGCCAAGCGTTCGACACCCATTTCGAGGCGCCGTGGCTGCGGGCTCTTTATCCAACGGATGACGCCCACGTGCCAATTGGCGGGATCGCGAGCGCTTTGCATCCCAAGCACGTCGCCCACTCGCAGCTGTCCCAGCATTTCTCCTTCGCGCAGCAGCAGCAGCCCGCGGGCACTTTCATCCTGCAGCCGCCAACGGTCAACTGGGTAGGATTCCGGCGTCGGCAGCTTAGTCTCCGCCAGCCATTTTGGTAGTCCCCGTTTCGGCGTGGTCGGGCGTTTTTCGCCCGATTTGAGCTCGGCGTCATCGACCGATTTGCTAATCGGCGCCGGCTTGACGGCATCCGCCGCAGATTCGGGGGCAGCATCCCTTGGCGGGGTGAAGGGCCTTCCCCCACTGCCGAAGAAATGCAGGGCATTGATGCCGGTGCACACGGAAAGATGGCCACGCGTCTGGGTACGGGCAAATTTTCGCTGCGGCGCGACTCCCCAGAACTTTATCAGCCGGCGCAGCATTTCGCGCACGGATGCATCGCTGAGCTCGTCGCTGAAGCCGAGCGACTTGGCCGATGCACCGTCGTCGAGGCGTTTACTAAAGTCATGAACGGCCCGCGCCACTTCGAGCGTATTGAGCACGCGCAGTGCAGCGTCCGATTTAACTGGGCCCCGATGCTGCGCGAGCGGAACCGGCGGTGCATCGAGCGCCAGGTTGATCAAGAAATGACCTGCCGGATCGCTCACGCTCAACTGCTCCTTGATCACCGCATTATGCGCCCATTGTTCAAGAAAGGCGGCCACATGGTTGCACTCGTTCTGCGGTAGCTGATAAGGGCTGCACAACCCAAGTAGCAGAACCTGTTGGTAGCGTCGCAAGATCGTCTTGCTCCCGGCTCCATCCGAGTTCTCCACTGGCTGCTCGAGACATGCCTGCGTCTCGGCGCAACGAAACAAGGTGTGAATTTCCGTCCAGATGCCAGGGGGTGGAGGCATGTATACCTGGTACGAGCAAAGTAGCGCCCTTCCGAGGTGTTCCATTGCTCGCTCGCTCGCGAGCACGACGTGGCTCTTCCTGCCCCAGGCGATGCGGGCAGCGCCCAGATCCTGGATCACACACTTGTAACCGATGGCCATCTCTAGCTGGAGTTGACGGATGAATTCCGCCATCTGCCGCATGTCGGAGGGCAATGGCATCGGCAGCCCGCCGAACTGAGTCTGTAACAAGGCCGACACGGTAGCGACCGGCTCACGATACAATTCCATCAGCTCCACGCGCGTGTGGGGCGCCAGCGCCAAGCGGTTGAGCGTATAAAGGGCTTGATAGATGTCGCGCGCCGATTCGCCGGGGTCTGCAAGCGGCAACGACGCGAGCCACGCGCGGGCCTGCTTGGGATCGGTTTCAGTTACCCAAGCCGAAACTTCTTTTTCTGGGACGTACAGCGCTACGTTGGTCATCGCTCGGTTCCCGTCCGCGACTTAAATTTTCCGCTCTTTTCAAGCTATTATAGGCTACAGGTGAAGCAATCTAGTAAGTTTGCTGCCCCTGCCAGGGCCCACCAGCGCCTGAGCCGCCCCGGCTGACCGCGGCACCCGCCGGGGCGGCGAGCGCCGCGGCCAGCTTCGCAATCCGTCCGTCGCCTCCTATACTCCAGGCGTCGACGGCGGGGTCCCGCCGGCGGCACGTGTTACCCATGGCACCTAAAAAAGGGGGAAACGTGAGTACTGCTGCTGTAGTAGGGCTCGGCTACGTGGGCCTGCCCTTGGCGGTCGAGCTTGGAAAGATCCGCCTCACGCTCGGCTATGACGCCGACCGGGCAAAAATGGCTGACTACGAGCGTGGCATCGATCCTAGCGGGCAGATCAGCGCCGAGGAATTGCACGCGGCGAACCGCCTGACCTTTTCCTCTGATCCGAAGGTATTGTCCAAAGCCGACTATGTGATCATCGCCGTCCCCACGCCCGTCGATGTGGCGCACCAACCCGACTTTGGACCGCTGCTCGAAGCCAGTCGCACGGTCGCGAAATACCTCAAACGCGGCGCTATCGTAATCTATGAATCGACCGTCTACCCCGGCGCCACCGAAGAGGTCTGCATCCCTGTGCTCGAACAGATTTCAGGATTGCAATGGAAAACGGATTTTCACGTGGGCTACTCGCCCGAACGCATCAATCCGGGGGATAACGAACATACCCTGACCAATATCGTCAAGGTCGTTGCTGGCGATGACGATAAGACACTGGACAAAATCGCGGATCTTTATGCCTCGATTATCAAGGCAGGTGTCCACCGCGTCTCGAGCATCAGGGTCGCGGAGGCCGCCAAAGTTATCGAGAATACGCAACGTGATCTAAACATTGCCCTGATGAACGAGCTCGCGATCATATTCAACCGAATGGGCATCGACACGCTCGAAGTTCTACGCGCTGCAGAAAGCAAATGGAACTTTCTTTCCTTTAGGCCTGGCCTGGTCGGCGGCCATTGTATCGGCGTCGATCCCTATTACCTCACGCACAAGGCGGAAATGCTGGGTTATCATCCGCAAGTGATCCTGGCGGGACGACGTATCAATGACAACATGGGGAAGTTCGTGGCCGAGCAAACGATCAAATGCATGGCCCGTCACGGGCCATTGGCCAGCGCAGCACGAGTCAACGTCCTCGGACTTACGTTCAAAGAGGACTGCGCGGATCTGCGTAACTCGCGCGTGATCGATGTCATCAACGAGCTGAAATCCTACGGGGTGACTGTGTGCGTACACGATCCCGTCGCCTCGCCGACAGAGGCGCGTGCGGAATACGATATCAGCCTAATGCCGTGGGAAGATCTAGCACCCGCAGATGCGCTGGTGGTTGCCGTCGCTCACCGCCAGTTTTTGGATAGACCAATCGAGGCCTACCTACAAAAGCTCACAGCCAACGGCTGCTTCGTCGATGTCAAGTCGCGTTTCGACGCCGACGCCTTGCGTGCTGCCGGCGTGGCCGTCTGGAGGCTGTGAAGCAAGTCGGGCACGGGCCACGCTTGGCACCGCGGCGACGATTCCATTGTTTGGCCTTGTGCGTGTATCATTTGCTCCTTTGTAGCGTCACCGCGTTGGAGATTGCCAATGGCCTATGTGGTCACAGAAAACTGCATCAAGTGTAAGTACACAGACTGCGTCGAGGTGTGCCCGGTCGATTGTTTTCACGAAGGGCCTAATATGCTCGTCATCGACCCTGACGAATGCATTGACTGCACCTTATGCGTACCCGAGTGCCCGGTCGATGCGATCTATGCGGAGGATGATCTGCCCGAAGACCAGGCCGACTTTCTGCAGCTCAATGCCGAACTGTCGCAGGTCTGGCCTGTGATCACCGAGATGAAGCCTGCACCCCCGGATGCAGCTGAGTGGGAAAAAAAGCCGGGTAAGCGTCAATACTTGGAACGCTAGCGGGTCGACGCTTTTTCGAAGCCAAAACGGCTTTGGAAAATGAAACGACCGAAGATTGCCCCGGCGCACGATGGCACAAGCTCGACATCGGCACCACCAGCGGGTCGCGTACCTCCCACCCTGGAGATCATTCCCTACGGGCAAGATCCCTTAAAGACCCTGGCCGATCTTTTGCTGGCAGACGTGCGGGGTCAACCGACGGATCTGCGTCACGCCATCGTGCTCTTGCCGCATGCCGGTGCGGTCGCGCGATTTCGCTCACAGCTGCTCGATGCCGCCGCCGTTCGAGGGATTGAGGCGCTGCTTGCGCCGGAAACGGCAACCTTTCACCGCTGGCTGCAGGCCTTCGGCGATGATCGTTGCCGTCACCTCCACGAGAGTGCGCGCGAGCTGCTGTTGATGGAGGCCTTGGTCGAGCACCCTGCCCTGGCGCAGCGCTGGGGCGCATGGGCGCTCGCCGACAGCCTGCTCGTCTTGTTCGATGAACTCACGCTCAATCACAGTCCGCTACCTGGTGATCTTGATACGCTGATCGACCGACTGAGCGCGGGTTACGGTATCAGCGGTCCTGCGCCGAAACCCCTCAGCGAAGAGGCCCACCTCGTTTATACCTTGTGGCGCGCTTGGCAACACCAGCTCGCCGCAGACGGCGTTCACGACACCGCCGCACGCATCGTCCACGGCTTGGAGGGCAGTCTTCGCGAGCTTGCTCCCGAGCGTCATGTTTATATGGCCGGCTTCGTGCTCTTCGATCAGGCCGAGCTCACGTGGCTAAAAACCTTGATCAACCGCCATCAGATCACGTTGCTGCTGCACGGACAAACTGGCGCTCGTGGCTATCACCCGGATTCCGCACTCACCAATATGGTCGAGGCGCTGAACGTGGCGCCAAATGTTGCGCAAAGTAGCGGTGCTTACACGGAGCTGCTCAATAATGTTTATGTGCTCGATGCAGATGATCTGCAGCTGCGTGTTCGGCAACAAAAACTTGCACAGCCCAGCAGCCCTGCACGTGGCCGTCTGGCCATTCACGAGGCGCAGGGCTTCGAAGATGAAGCTCGAGCCATCGACGTACAAATACGCCAGTGGCGCCTGGCCGGGCTGCAAGACCTCGGCATCGTCACCAACGATCGCAAATTGGCGCGTCGGGTACGCGCATTGCTCGAGCGCGCCAATATCTCCCTACAGGATGCCGCGGGATGGCGGCTATCCACGACCAGTGCGGCGACGGCATTGATGCGCTGGGTCGAGTGCCTAGAGCAGCAGTTTGCGCACGGGCCGCTAATTGAGCTGCTGAAATCACCCTTCGTGCGCTTCGACCTAAGCGCAAGCGAGCACGAGTCGGCAACCCTGTGGTTCGAGGAGGGTTTGGTGTTGCAGCACAATGTCGGCCGCGGCCTGCAGAACTATCGCGGTGCCCTCCAACGCAATCGCGACCGGCTGGACGAACACTATGGGGCCGGTGCGGCGGCGGCCCTGGAAGCGCTGCTCGAGCGCCTTGAGCGTGCCGCCAGTTACCTATTGACTGTAAGCGATGGTCGGCGTCACGCGGTGACTGCCTTTCTGACGGCGCTATCGCACAGCCTCGATGCGCTAGGCATGACGCGCGCTTACCAGAAAGACGATGCCGGCGTACGTGTTTTGGCCGTACTCGAGGAAATGGAGGCCGCCTTGTCCGGTCGCCAGCTGCATTTCACGTGGTCAGAGTTCATCGCTTGGTTGCGACGTAATCTGGAACGCCGGCGCTATCAGCCGTTCGCCGAAGGCGCGGGTGTCCAGCTGATGGGCTTTAGCGAAAGTCGCCTGTGCCGTTTCGACGGCGTCATCATCGCCGGCGCATTGCGCGAACATCTGCCGGGTCACATCGATCGCCCACCGTTGTTCAATGACAGCGTACGCCACCATTTGGGTCTGCCTGGCCTGGCCAGCCGCCGGGGAGCGCTTTTTCACGATTTTCGCCGCTTGCTGGAGTCAGCGCCGCGCGCCCTGATCACGCTGCGACGGGAAGAGGACGCCGAGGTCGCGACACCGAGTCCGTGGGTAACACGGCTGCGGGCCTTTCACCACACGGCCTACGCCGACGCATTGGAGGAGCCAGCGCTGTCCTCGCTCGCCACCTCACCCCTCACCGAGATCGTGTGGCCGGAAACTCTGCCGCTGCCACAGCCGAGCGGTCACACGACGGCAAACTTGCCGGCCGCGCTTGTTCCCGACACGCTTTCTGCCAGTGCGCATCAGCGCATGCTCGACTGCCCATACCAGTATTTCGCCAGCGACGGCTTGTCGCTGGCGCCGCTGGAGGACGTGCGCGAGACGCTTGAAAAGCGCGAGTTCGGGCAACGCGCGCATCAGATCTTGCAGGCCTTCCACGTCGGTGTTAGCGACTTACCCGGGCCGTTCGACAAAACCTTTACTCCCGGCACACGCGATGAGGCCACCGCCTTGCTGGCGCGGATTGCACAAGCGGTTTTTGCGCCCGATGTCGAGCACAGCATTCTGGCGCGCGGCTGGCTGCTTCGCTGGCAGCGGGTCGGACCAGGCTACGTCGAGTGGCAGATTGCGCAGGCCGCGCGTTGGACACCCTGTGCAGCCGAGCTTAGACAAAGCCGTCGCTATAAAAGCGATATCGATACGCTGGCGCTCACCGCTCGTATCGATCGTCTGGATCGTGGCAAAGATGGCTACGCCGTTCTGGATTACAAGACGGGACAGGTACCTGCGTCGAGCACGATCGCAGCCGGCGAGGATATCCAGTTGCCCTTCTATGCGCTGGTACTCGAGCAACCCGTCACGCTGGTCTACTACCTGGAGTTAGATGCGAAAAAAATCTCCGACAGAGTGAGGCTTGAAGGCCGCGCGCTGCAAGCACTGGTGACACAAGTGCGTGAGCGCCTGTTACACCTTCACCGGGCCATCCGGCGCGGTACGGGGCTGCCTGCCTGGGGTGATGATGCCACGTGCGCCTACTGCCCCATGCAGGGACTGTGCCGCAAGGAGATGTGGCTCGAAAGCG
>CAYGAS010000074.1:0-6042 GCA_964347935.1 uncultured Nitrospiraceae bacterium
CTCTTGCCACTGTCGCACCATGCCCATGTAGCGATTGTTAAGGTTGACGATCTTGATCGGCAGATCGTACTGCTTGCATGTGGAAAGCTCCTGGATACACATGAGGATACTTGCCTCGCCTGTCACACAGACGACGGTCGAGTCGGGATACGCGAACTGCACGCCCATGGCAGCCGGCAAACCAAACCCCATCGTGCCCAATCCCCCGGAGTTGATCCAGCGCCGCGGCTGGTTGAACTTATAGAACTGCGCCGCCCACATCTGGTGCTGGCCGACATCCGATGTCACAAACGCCTCGCCGGCTGTGACTTCATAGAGCTTTTCGATCACATACTGCGGCTTGATCAGCTCGCTCTTGCGATCGTAGTACAGACAATCAACAGCACGCCACGCTTGAATCTGCTTCCACCAGGACTTGAGCGCTTCCTGATCGGGCTTGCGTCCGGAGGCCTTGATGGCTGCGGTCATATCCTGTAAGACCGCGCTAGCGCTGCCGACGATGGGTACATCCACCGGCACATTCTTGGAGATCGACGCCGGATCAATGTCCACGTGGACGATGCGGGCATAGGGACAGAACTTGTTCAAATCACCGGTGATACGGTCATCGAAGCGAGCACCGATAGCAATCAATACATCGCATTCATGCATGGCCATATTGGCCTCATAGGTGCCATGCATGCCGAGCATACCCACAAACAACGGGTCGGTGCCGGGAAATGCCCCCAACCCCATTAGGGTGTTCGTGCACGGATAGCCCAGCAGACGTACGAAATGCGTGAGCGCTTCCGAGCCTTCGCTCATAATCACACCGCCGCCGGTGTAAATCATCGGCCGCTTGGCCGAAAGAATCAGCTCGACGGCCTTCTTGATCTGCCCCGGGTGCCCCCTCACCACCGGACTGTACGAGCGCATCGTGATTGTTTGCGGATAGTGATAGCGGGTCTTCTGGGCGGTGACGTCCTTGGGGATATCCACATGCACCGGGCCCGGTCGTCCGGTGGTGGCGATGTAGAACGCCTTCTTCACGGTCGTCGCCAGATCCTTGACGTCGCGAACGAGGAAATTGTGTTTCACGCACGGGCGCGTGAGGCCGACGGCATCGACTTCCTGAAAGGCGTCGTCGCCGATCAGCTGTGTGGGCACCTGGCCGCTGAACACGACCAGCGGGATAGAATCCATGTACGCCGTGGCAATGCCGGTGATCGTGTTGGTAATGCCGGGTCCCGAGGTGACGAGCACTACGCCGGCCTTGCCGGTCGCGCGGGCATAGCCATCGGCGGCGTGAGCCGCCCCCTGCTCGTGGCGGACCAGGATATGCTTGACCTTGTCCTGCTTGAACAGGGCGTCATAGATATGCAGCGCCGCGCCACCCGGATAACCGAAGACGTACTCGACGCCCTCGTCTTGCAGGCAGCGCACGAACAGGTCGGCACCGGTCAGTTCCACATTCACCTGGGACAGTTCCACGATCCCCTCCAAAGACTAAAAATGCCCGGTTCACGGGCATCGCTCGTGACTGGCTTGATCGGGAGAAGGTACCACAGTCGCGTAACGGGTCAATAGGAAAGCGAGAAAAAATGCGCACTTAGCGGCGCCGACGGGGGCGCTCGCTCGCACGTTCACTCCCGGCGCCAGGTGGTGCGCCCACCCGCACCGTCCTCAAGGACAATGCCCCTGGCCTTGAGCTCGTCGCGAATCCGGTCAGCCTGGGCATAGTCCCTGCGCTCGCGCGCGGCGGTCCGCTGCTGAATGAGGGAATCGATATCCTCTGGGCTCAATGCCGCCTTGCTCGCAGCCAGCACGCCGCTGTCGCTTTGCAGAAACTGATTCGGGTCCTGTTGCAACAATCCCAAGGTCCCGCCAAGGGCCCGCAGGCAGGCCCCGAGGCGATTCGCCTCGGCCGGGTCGGTGTCGCGCACACGATTGATGTCCCGCGCGAGATCGAAAAGCGCGCCGCGCGCTTCGGGGGTATTGAAATCGTCGTCCATAGCCGAAAAGAACGCCGCTGTCTGCGGGTCAGCCCGCAGCGCCTGCAACTCCGGCATCGGGACGCTGAGGTCTAGACCGCGCAGTGCCGTGTAGAGGGTGGTCAGGCCTGCTTTCGCTTCCTCAAGCGAACGGTCCGAATAGTTCAGGGGGCTGCGGTAATGACTGGTCAACAGCAAGTAGCGCACCACCTCGGGACGGTAGCGCGCGAGGATTTCACGGATCGTGAAGAAATTGCCCAGCGACTTGGACATTTTCTGCTGGTCAATCTGGACGAAGCCGACATGCATCCAGACGTTGACGAATTGCTGCCCCGTTGCAGCCTCGCTTTGCGCGATCTCGCTATCATGGTGGGGAAACTTCAGATCCATGCCGCCGCCGTGGATGTCGAAGTGCTCACCCAGTGCCTCGGTGGACATCGCTGAGCACTCGATATGCCAACCCGGCCGGCCGGCCCCCCAGGGCGATTCCCAGCTGGGCTCGCCTGGCTTGGCCGTCTTCCACAATACGAAGTCGAGCGGGTCTTCTTTAGCCTCGTCGACCTCCACGCGTGTCCCCGCCCGCAACTCGCCGAGTTGTTGACCGGACAACGCGCCGTAGTTCTCGAAACGACTGACGGCATAATAGACATCGCCGTTAGCGCCCCGGTACGCGTAACCTCTGTCCATCAAGGTGGCAATCATGGTCTTGATTTGCTCGATGTGCCGTGTCGCTCGCGGCTCGCCATCGGGCGGCAGAACACCTAAGAGATCAGTGTCCTCGTGCATGGCGCGAATGAACCGCGCCGTTAGCGTATCGATATCCTCGTTCAATTCGGCGGCACGCTTAATAATCTTGTCATCGATGTCGGTGATGTTGCGCACATAGGTGACCCGGTACCCACATGCGCGCAGGTAGCGCGCCACGAGGTCAAAGAACACCATGACGCGTGCATGGCCGAGGTGACAGTAGTCGTATACAGTCATACCACATACGTACATGCGCACATGCGTCGGGTCGATCGGCGAAAACGGTTCTTTGCGTTTGCTTAGACTGTTATGGATCTGGAGCATAAAAGCAGTGGTGACGTCCCAACAGCTAGTGGCATGTCATTAATGGCTGCTTGCAGCGATTTGTTTCGCGGCACGCAGCCGCTGTCGAATCCGATCCGCAGGCATGAGCTCGAGCAAGCGCGCGAGCTCGGGACCGCGTTCCCGATTCGTGAGTGCTAGTCGCACCGGCCGGTAGGCGGCAGCACCCCTTTTTCCTGTCTGCGTTTGCAGCATCTGACCAAACCTATCAGGCTCACCGACACAGGCCTCGTAGGCTTCGAGCGCCTGCTCGAAGTACTCTGGCATAGCACCGGCGATAACTTGCCGGGCGCCGTCTGTTAACGCGAACCACTCATCGGAGAATATCACTTGCGCCCACTCCCGCGCATCGGCGGGCAAGGTGATATTGGCGCGCACATCACTGACAAACATCTGTCGCTTGTCCGTCGGCACCAATGCGTCGAGCACGTGACTTAACCAATGCCAGAGCACGTCCGGCGTGGCCGCGCGCACGGCCTCACGCTGCCAGTGACGCAGGTGCGTTTGATCGAAACGCGCGGGCGAGTGGCTAACGTGCACCAGATCGAAACCTGCCGCCAGATCCCCCAGATTCATTAGCGTGTCGTCCGAGTAAGTATGGCCCAATCGCGCCAGATAATTCGTTACCGCTAGCGGCAAGAACCCCGCTTCACGCAATTCGCGCACCGTGCGCCCGCCTTCTCGCTTTGACAACGGAGCGCCGCCGGATGCAACGACAAGACCGATGTGGGCATAGCCAGGCACCGGCAGACCCAGTGCCCGCAGGATCAGTATCTGTCTAGGCGTGTTCGAGAGGTGGTCGTCACCACGCACGACCAGGTGGACCTCCATCAAGGCATCGTCGACGGCATTGCTGAAGAAAAAAGCTGCGGCGCCGCTGGATCGGCGAATGACAAAATCTCCAATGTCATCGGTGGCGAAGCGCTGCGGTCCGCGCACACGATCCTCGAACTCCACTGTTTGGCCTTCATCCACGTGAAAGCGTAGCGTCGCCGGCATGCCGGCCGCGAGCCGCGCGGCTGCATCGTCCGCGCTCAAGCGATAACACCGGCCCGAGTAACGGGGTGGGCGGGCGGCTGCCAGTTGCGACTTGCGCTCCATGTCGAGCTCCTGCGGCGTACAGAAACAAGGGTATGCACGATGCGCGGCCTCGAGGACGGCGAAATAATTGTCGTACAATGATCGGCGCTCGGACTGCAGGTAGGGACCGTGGTCGCCACCCACACCCGCGCCCTCCTGCCAGTCAAGGCCCAGCCAGCGCAAATCTTCCTGCAGCGCTTCCACGTACTTATCGTGCCCGCGGGCAACGTCTGTGTCCTCGATGCGCAGCAAAAAGCGCCCGCCCGTCGCCTGTGCGATCAGAAAATTGAACAGGGCGGTTCTCGCATTACCCAGGTGCAATAAGCCTGTTGGGCTCGGGGCGAAGCGGGTTCTTAAGGGGGCCGTACTCATGCGGGCGGATGGTAACGGAAAGCACGGCAGAACACCAAAGAGACCGGCAGTTGCAGCGAGCGGCCGACTCGAGTCACAATCCTGACACAAGCACACTTAAGTACACCAAGGTACCGGCTGCGGCACGGAGAGCGACGCCAACTGTGGCGTCGGCAAGAATCAAGGAGCGCAAAACGCAAGAACGCGATCTCAAAGGGGGTGCGGCCTGCCCAGCCATCACGCAGCATGTCTCATCGAACTTAGGGTTGGGAGGATGGCTGATGGCAATTGTTCAGATATCGACCAGTCTAGGTGATTTCGTCATCGAACTTTTCCCCGACAGGGCTCCGAAATCGGTAGAAAATTTCCTGCGCTATGTGCGCGAAGGGTTTTATCAGCAGACACTTATTCATCGCGTCATCTCTAACTTCATTATCCAGGGTGGCGGCTTCGGTCCGGGAATGATACAAAAACCGTCCTATCCGCCGATCCAAAACGAAGCGAAAAATGGGCTACGCAACACACGCGGAACGGTAGCGTTCGCCCGAACCAAGAGTCCGCATTCGGCTACCAGCCATTTTTTCGTCAACCTGAATGATAATGATTTTCTGAACTACACCTCGCCTACCCCCGAGGGCTGGGGCTACTGCGTATTTGGCCGCGTGAGCGAAGGCATGGATGTCGTCGAGAGCATTAGCGGCGTACCCACCGCCTCGCGCTACGGGTTCGCCAACGTCCCGTTGGGCGATATTGTTATTCAGGACACAAAACTTATGAAGAATAAATAAGACAGCTATTAACGATCACGCCGGGCTACTCCGCAAATCCGTCGATGTCGACATTGTTTATCTCTGATCTGCACCTGTGCGCCGAACGCCCGGCAATTACGGAGCTGTTTGTCGAATTCCTACACGCGCGGGCGACAGAAGCCGATGCTCTATACATACTGGGCGACCTGTTCGAGTATTGGATCGGTGATGAGGCCACGTCGCGCGACGACTATCGTCCGGTGATTGCCAGCATGCGGGCGTTGTGTGAAGCGGGCACGCCAATTTACGTCATGCACGGCAATCGCGATTTCCTGCTGGGAGCGACGTTCGAGCAAAAAAGCGGAGCGCAGCTGCTTTCGGATCCCACCCTAATAGAGTTGTACGGTACGCCGGTGCTGCTGACGCACGGAGATAGCCTGTGCACAGATGACGTGGAGTACCAGGCATTTCGCAAAATGGTGCGCAGCGAGGCCTGGCAACGTGAATATCTTGCCAAGAGTGTCGCTGAGCGCGATGCCATCTCGCGACACTATCGAGAGCTTAGTAAGAATGTCAGCGCGACTAAGCGTCCCGAGATCATGGATGTCAATCAAGATGCCGTCGAGACAACGATGCGACAACACCGCGTTTACGATCTGATTCACGGCCACACCCATCGCCCGGCACAGCATTATTTCGACCTCGAAGGCGTGCGCGCTCGACGTGCGGTGCTGGGCGACTGGTACGAGCAGGGGAACTGGTACCGAGGCGGAGCCGAGCAGATGCTCTTCTTCGTCTGGCTC
>CAYGAS010000075.1:0-11856 GCA_964347935.1 uncultured Nitrospiraceae bacterium
TCGAAAGCGGCAGCATTACCTGCCTTCTAGGATCGAATGGTTCGGGAAAATCTACGCTGATACGGTCCATCTTGGGACTGACGCCGCCCACCCGCGGTCGCATTGTCTTTAACGGCATCGAGTTGAGCGGACTGCCTACGCACAAAGTCATTGCCGCCGGGATTGCCTGTATTCCCGAGGGTCGAAAGGTGTTTCCCAAGCTGACGGTGGAGGAAAACCTGCGCCTCGGTGGCTATCAGGAAAGCTCTGAGGACATTGTTGCCGCACGCCTGCAGCAAGTCTATGAGACCTTCCCGGTGCTCAAAGACCGCCGGGGGCAGATTGCTGGTACCATGTCTGGTGGTGAACAGGCGATGATATCAATTGGTCGCGGCTTGATGAGTGCTCCGCGCCTGCTTTTGCTCGACGAACCTTCGCTCGGGTTATCGCCGATGCTGGTCAAGGAAAACTTTAACATCGTGCAACGGATCAACGAGCAAGGCATTACTGTTTTTCTTGTCGAACAGAACGTGCATCAGACGCTCGCGATCGCCGATTACGGCTACGTCCTCTCGAAGGGGCGGGTCGTCGCGGCCGGCACCGCCGGTGAGTTGGGGAAAACCACGGAAGTGCACCAGGCTTACTTCGGCTGAGCGCGACGCATATCAGGCCCGACGCGAAAAAAACCATGAACAGCACCACATCGGCGGTTGAGCTAACGCAACGTCTAATCCAATTCAACACCGTGAACCCGCCAGGCGATGAGCGCCCTTGCTCGCGTCATGTAGGCCACCTCCTCGAAGACGCCGGCTTTTCCGTGAGCTATCACGAGTTCGCCGACCGCCGCACCAGCCTGGTGGCGCGCATAGGCGGTAGCGCCGACAAGCCGCCGCTCTGTTTCACCGGCCATGTCGATACCGTGCCGCTCGGCGCCATGCCCTGGTCGAGTGACCCGTTTGCAGCAGAAACCGCCGACGGCAAGCTTTACGGACGCGGCTCGAGCGACATGAAAAGCGGCGTGGCGGCGATTGTATGCGCCATGCTTGAGCTGGCGCCCAAGTTGCAGCGCACACCTGGGGTCGTCCTCGTCATTACTGCGGCCGAGGAGACCGGATCGGAAGGCGCTTACCAGCTGGCGCAGATGCACGACGTGCTTGGCGCGGCAGGTGCCATCGTCGTCGCTGAGCCGACGGCGAATTACCCGTATGTCGGGCATAAGGGTGCGCTGTGGCTCAAAGGCTGCACGCACGGCGTTACGGCGCATGGATCGATGCCCGAGCGTGGCGTCAACGCTATCTATAAGGCCGCCCGCGCCGTCGACAGGCTCGAGCGTTTCAACTTCAATATAAGACCGCACGCGATTCTGGGTGCGCCAACGCTCAATGTGGGCACAATTCATGGAGGCCTGAACGTCAACTCGGTGCCCGATCGCGCAGAGATAGGAATCGACATCCGCACGATTCCGGGCCAAGACCACGACGAATTGTGCAGCCACCTGAAAGGCCACCTTGACCACGAGGTGGAGCTTTCACCGATCGTCGACGTCGGCAGCCTGTGGACCGATCCCGAGGACAGCTGGGTGCAGCAGGTGTTTGCCATCACCGCACCGTTTCTCGGTGAACCGCCGCAGCCCCGCAGTGCAAGCTACTTTACCGATGGTGCAGTGCTGGCGCCCGCCTACGGCGGGCCGCCAACGATCATACTCGGTCCCGGCGAGCCGACACTGGCGCACCAGACGGACGAGTATTGCGTCGTTGAACGCATCGACCAGGCGGTCGAAGTCAATCTGGCTATCGCCAGACAGTGGTGCCATCTCTGATCCGGTTGGTTCAGCACCACGGAGACCAACACATGAGCAGCACCATTGTCTTTCGTGAGTATGACCGTGCAGCGTTGGACGCGCAGTACAACAACCGCGCCGCCGTGCCGGAGCACGTTGAGCATCTGGCCCGCTGGCAACAGGATAGCCAGCTCGCTTTGAGCAAGCTCGATCATGAGCTCGATGTCGCGTATGGCGCCAGCTCCTCCGAAACACTCGATGTGTTCACCGCAAATACGGCTAAGCCGTCCGCCGTGCAGGTTTTCTTTCATGGCGGTTACTGGATGAGCCGCGACAAGGCCGACTTTCGTTTTCTCGCGCGCGCCTTTGTCCCGGCCGGCGCGGCGTGTGTACTGGTGAACTACGCACTGATCCCCGCCGTGGACATGGACGAGCTAGTGCGTCAATGTCGCGCGGCGCTCCTTTGGGTACAGCGCAACGCCTCTTCCTTCGGCGGTGATCCCGAACGCATCTTCATCTCCGGTCACTCGGCGGGGGGCCATCTCGTCACCATGATGATGGCCACCGACTGGCCAGCGTTTGCCGGCGTAACGGGTGGTTTCATCAAGGGTGCGTGCGCCATCAGCGGCATTTACGATCTCACACCGATTCCTTTGTCTTACCTCAATGAGACGCTCAAGCTGGGCGCCGGCGAGGTGCACCGCAACACCCCTGTCAAACTGCCGCCGCACACGAGTAACCCGCTTCTTGTTGCCTACGGTGCGCTGGAGAGCGATGAGTTCCATCGACAAAGCCGTGAGCTCACCGATGCCTGGAGCAATCAGGGCGTACCGTGCCAGCTGCTCGAATGTGCGAACGTCAACCACTTCACGATCCTTGACGACTTTGCCCATCGTGATAGCGCGCTTGCACAGGCGGTCATGGCGCAGATGGAATTGGCCTAGACGGTGTCTGCAACTTCGCTTCCGCTTCGAAGTGATCACTTTCCAGCCTTAGAATCTCAGGAGCCTGGCTCACCGCTTGGCCTGGCAACCTCCCTGCCGCAGGAGCATACCTACGACGCTGTCATAGAAGGCACGCTTCCGCGCGATCTGCGTGGAACACTGTACCGTAACGGCCCCGGTCTGTTCGAACGCGCCGGGCGGCGGAAGCGCAACCTGCTCGATGGTGACGGGATGATTCAGGCATTTCGCGTCCAGGATGGCGGCGTGCAGTTCAAGAACAGGTTCATACGTACCCGCAAGTACACCGATGAAGAAGCAGCCGGTCGCTATCTCTATGCGACATGGACTACCCTCGCGCATCGCGGTCTGCGTGCCAACTTTCTCGGAAAGAGCATATACAGTCAGGCAGCAGTGAGCGTCATTGCGAAACATGGCAGGCTTTGCGCCTTTGACGACGGACCCGAGGCCTACGCACTCGATCCCGAAACGCTCGACACCCTTGGACCGCTAGTACTGGCTGAAGGACTGCCGACAACGTTTGCGGCACATTCGTTTATCGATCACAAGAACGGTGAATGGATTCTGCTCCGGGGCTTGGGTTTGTTTTTCGACATCATCACCCTTGACCACGCTGGTCATCTTGTCCGCCGTCGGCGCATCAGATCGCCGCGGGTCGTCTACACCCATGATTTCTTCGTCTCAGACAGGCACATCATCCTCAATCTGCACCCCGCGAAGGTGTCAGTGCTCCCATTTGCGCTCGGCAGCTGCAGCTTTGCCGATGCGCTGCGTTGGCGACCGAATCAGGGCAATCTGCTCGTTGTCCTGGACCGTGACGGCAATGCCAAACCCATACACCTTGCAACCGAAGCATCGTGGATGTGGCACTCGCTAAACGCATACGAGAATGGCAATGACATCATCGCCGATTTCGTCGGCTACCGAACGCCTAGCCATATGCTGGGCGCCAGGCCTGCCTTCCACGCCTTCATGCTGGGACAGCAGGCCAAGCTCGATACGCCCGGTGAGATCCGACGGTACATAATCAATTTGAATAGACGAACGGTGGCACAGGAGGTACTGGCAACAGAAAATTACGAATTTCCTGTCGCCAATCCGCACAACCGTTGCCATCGGCATCGATTCGGATACTTTGCACGTTCACGGGCCCCGCGGGATGTATTGTGGTCGAGCGTGATTCGTATGGA
Source organism: uncultured Nitrospiraceae bacterium (assembly GCA_964347935.1). Lineage (GTDB taxonomy): Bacteria > Pseudomonadota > Gammaproteobacteria > Acidiferrobacterales > SPGG2 > SZUA-472. The sequence goes on from CAYGAS010000075.1 coordinate 3,912, forward strand.
CATGGATACCGGCAAGACATGGAGCTATGACTTCGGCGAGGATCTTTACTGCGGGGAACCGGTTTTTGCACCGAAACCCGGCTTCTATTATTCACCGGATGCGGATAACGAACCTGGGTGGTTGCTAACGGAGGTCTATGATAGCCGGGCAAAGAAAAGTTTCTTGGCGATACTCGACGTCGATCGCCTACAAAACGGTCCCATTGCGATTGTGCATCTTCAGCACCACGTGCCGCTAAGCTTTCACGGCTACTGGCACGCCGAACGCTACTAGCCCATTTATCTTTGGACTGCTTACGAGGACCATGCCACCTGCCTTTGCAACCAACATGCGCACTGCAGTCAGGTGAACGCCTAGACACGTTCCCAGCGCAAGGCAAGCAATCTCGCGGTCACAAGAAATCCAAGCGCAAGTCCCGCAAGCACGACGAGTTGCGGCCAGAGCTGGCTCAATGCGGCTTCATACCAGAATACTTTCTGATAACCGTCGACGGCCCAGGCATTAAACGTAATCAGACCAATTCGCTGCACACTTTCCGGCATGAGAAACCGCGGCACGATGGTTCCACCTAATGCGGACATGATGAGTACGACGATAATTGCGATACTAGTCAGTTGGGCGCGTGTATGACACAAAGCCGCCAACAGTAATCCAAAACCAGCCGCGCCGGCGGCACTCACCAGTGTCATGGCGACAAATCCGGTGAGATGGTTTGGCGTCCACAGGTCGAGCCCAAAAGCGATCGAACCCCAGATGAACATGATCGTGACCTGAATAAAACCTATCAGGACGAGAAACAACCAGTGCCCAAACAGCAGCGCCGTCATCGTCAACTGTGAGGCTAACAGACGCTCTAGAATCCCACTGTCACGCTCTTCGATCAGAATCGAGCTGCGGCCACTAATCGAGAACAGTAGAAACATGACGCCAATGCCAGCAGCAAAGAAGGCCACCGAGGGTCTCTTGCTCTCAGTGCCGAGGACGTCGACCACATCGACACCTAGAGGCCCGGTGATCGCCGGGCCTGAATCAACCGCGGCCGCGCCCAAGCCTTTGACCGACAGCATTCGCGCGGCAAACGCCTGCGCTTGCAGTAGTCCATCAATGGCACGCACCGCGACCACGTTTGCCGTGTCTGCGAGAACTTCGACGCGTGGCCTGCGGCCGTTCGCGAGCGCGTCGCTGAATCCTTGAGGAATAATAATGGCCGCTGTGGCTATACCGGTACGGACACTTGCTAGCGCCTCGTCCCGCCCCCCCGAATCGCTGACCCTAGATCCATCGAGCGCAATGATCCTTAGCTCCGGATTCTTGGACAGCGCATCTGCGAAGTTCTTGCCCAGCGCACCATTGTCTTCAACCAATACAATCGTGTTTATGGGATTGGCCTTGCCCGCATCCATGGCGCCAAACAGCGTTACGAAGATCGAGAAGAAAACAACAGGAAGCAAGAAGGTAAGCGCCAACGCCGTCCGGTCGCGCTTCAAGTGCAGCCAGCTGAGCCTGAATATGGTGGCGATCATTCCCGCAGCCCCTCGCCGGTGAAGTGCGTGAAGATGTCCGTGAGTCGGGGTCCGTCCACGCTGAGCTCGCACACGGTCAGTCCAGAGGCGTTTATGCGTGCAAGCAACTCGGCCAGCTCGCCCGCAACCTCCCCTAAGGGTCCCTTGATCGTCGTGCCGTTGACTTCGAAGTCACCGTTGAGCATGAGCCCGTTGGGCGGTCGGTCGAGTGTCAAGCGAAAAGATTGTGTGCTCAGTCGCATTGCTGCCATGAGTTCCGGCAGGGTGCCTGAGGCAATGATTCGTCCGTGGTCCATGATCAATACCCTATCGCAAGTGGCCTGGACCTCCTCCAACTGATGCGTGCTCTGTAGCAATGCGACACCCTGTTGTCGCAGATCATCGAGCATCGCCCAGATCAGCTGTCGCGCCTGCAGATCGACCCCGACGGTAGGTTCATCGAGCAGCACCACTCGAGGCTCGTGCAACACTCCGCAGGCAATGTTCAGACGGCGCTTCATGCCGCCTGAAAAAGTGGCCACTAAGTCGTCGGCACGTTCGCTAAGCTGCGTCCACTCCAGTGCCCATGCGGTACGCGCTCTCAAGTTCTTATCTCTCAGGCCATGCAACCGACCAAACGCATTCAGATTCTCACGTGCGCTGAGCGACTGAAACAGTGCGATATCCTGCGGCACAACACCGAGCACGCGGCGAGCGGCGCTATCGCTCGATCCTTGCACTTTAGTGCCAATGAGCGCTATTTCGCCGGCGTGCAAATGCACGAGACCGCTGATGGCTCGCATCAATGTCGTTTTGCCAGCACCGTTAGGACCGAGCAGGGCAACCCACTCGCCGTGGTGAATCGAAAGGCTCAGTTTCTCTAGCGCGCGAACCCGACCGAAGGATCTCTTGGCATCCGTTACGACCAGGGCTGCTGCGGGCATCGTCTGGCTCATGCAGGCGCGCGTCCCTTCCACGCCACGGGTTTCCCGGCCAGCGAGCGAACCAAGGCATACCATTGGATCGCCATGACGATGAGCACGCCGAGGGGGTGCAGCACAGCGCCCCACCAGGACTGGCGAAATCTCCAGGTCACCGTGAAACGTGTCGAGTACGCCACCACCGCTGCCGCCACGACCGCCGTGGCCGTCACCCCGGCCAGAGATCCCGTTAGTACAAGCCAGACCGTCCAGAAGATCGGTAGCACCTGGCCGCCGAGAAGCAGCAACGTCCATGGAATGATCGCGGCAGGTGCAGCCATCCCTTCATCTGCATTCTTAGCGAAACCATTCCAGAGCTCTCCCGCCGAGCTGTACATGCGACATTCGGCAAGGCCCGACACATCGAGTAGATCCGTGCGTAACCCTGCCCGACGATATGCCCGTGGCAAGGTGATGCCGTCGTGTCGGGTGGCGGCGATCGCGCGGTGCCCGCCCATGGATTGATACGCCTCGCGGTGGGTCAGAAAAATCTGCCCGCAGCCGACCCCGAAAGCTACGTGGCGCGAATAGCGCATCCCGATCATAGGCAGGTATCCGAGAAGCAGAAAATGGACGAGCGGGATGACGAGTTTTTCCAAAAGCGTTCCCGTAAGCAGGCGCGGAAAACCGCTCAGCAGATCGATGTTGCCCCGCTCAAGGCCGCGTACCATACGCGCGATGGCGTCGGGCGCCAGGCGCACGTCTGCGTCCTGAAACAGCAATAACGGGTGCTGGGCGTTGCGGGCCAGCTCCCAACACGCATGCTGCTTACCGCACCAGCCCGGCGGTAGCTTCGGCGCGGTCATTAGGCGCACGCGTGAATCCTGGCGAGCGAAATCCGCCACGATGGCCGCCGTCTCATCGGCAGAGTGATCGTCCATGACGAGCACTTCCAGATCGACACCGTCGCTCCTTAGGAGGCTGGCGAGCGCCTTGCCAATGGTTCGCGCCTCATTGCGTGCGGGAATCAACACAGACACCTTCGGTAACGCGCGTCGTTTTGGATCACGCGCGCCAGGTGGTGGCGGGCGGTAGAACCATAGGTTCCACGCGGTAAACACCGCTGGGATCAGCGCGAGATTAAGCACCACTAGGGCTGTGACCAGTGCTGTCATTACCGCTCACCCATTTCCATATGCGCCGCGTCGAAAGGCTTACCCGTCAGCCGAGCCTTGACGCGGCGCCATACATCATAGACACCACCCACGCCGCCGCCTCCGCCGATAATCGAATGAAAGACCGACGGGTCTCGCGCCTGGGCCTCCACGGCCAACTGACCCATGGTGGCCTCAAGGGCCTCTGCTAGGCTTGTGCTCCAGTCCCTAACAGAAAGCCGGGCGACCTGCTCAGAGTCGATAGGCGTGCCGAAGCGCACCAGTGTCTCGGGAAGTCGTTCTGTCCAGAACGGATATTCGAGGGCGAGCGGAAGGGCCACCACACCATCCACCCGTCGCATGAGGTGCGCGAGACCCGCCTGCAGCGTGACTGGCCGCCGCCGCGGGTCGCGGAACTCGCCCTCCGCCGTTAGGTAGAGGATGGCACCCGGGCGATCGAGGACGACCTCCGCCGTGCGCAAGAACTGGGCTGCACCGTGCCAAGTGCCCCGCTCCACGCCGAACACGCCGAGTCGACGAAAGAACGGATACTTGTTCAAGGCGTCGGCATCCATAGGTCCGTAGGTTTCGCGTTCTTTAAAAAAAACATCCGCCAGCAACATACCCACAATCGGGTCCCACCATGACGGGTGGTTGCTGTAGATGATCAACGGCCGATCGAGGCGTGTGGCCGGTAAACCGTCACGCGCAATCCGCACAGCGTTGAAATGTCGCGCGAAGTAACGTCGCAGATAGCGCGCGAACAACGCTCGCAGGCGCCGCGAGCATACTGGTGGCTTCACCGATTCGTGCGCATCATGCTGCGACATCAGGCCGCCACCTCCATGGGCAATGGCTTGCCGGCCTTTGACACCAGACCATCCTCGTCGAGCGTGTTTGCCGCGATCCAGCCGGACATCAACACCATCGGCATGCCCGGACCCGGATGTGCGGCACCGCCGGCTAGATAGAGTCCCTCGACATCGCGACTGCGATTGCCCGGCTTGAACGCACCGAGGAAGCGACCGTGACTCGCAAGACCATAAATCGCACCATTGAGTACATGGTAGCGCTCGTGAATGTCCTGCGGTGTTAGGCTGGACTCAAAAACAATGCGCGATTCGATATCTTCCATACCTGCGCAATGCTTGAGCTTGTCGACAATCGTGCGCCTGTAACTAGCGAACATCTGTTTCCAATCATGGCCGGGCCGCAGATACGGGGTATGCACGAGCACATAAAGTGCCTCGCCGTCGACCGGCGCAACAGCGCACTCGGTGCGCGCGGGTGCCGCGATGTAGCAGGTGGGATCGGGCGCAGGTTCTCCTTTCTCATAGATGTAATGGAACTCCTGCTCCGGGTCACGTGAAAAGACGAAGTTGTGATGCAAAAGGTGCTCGTACGCCTTACGTAGACCGAGATATAGCACCACGCCGGAGCAGGCAGGCTCGTACCGTCGACGGCGATGAAAGCGCGCTGCGTCGTCTGCGCCGAGCAGCTCGTTGTGCATGCGCACCGAATCCATGTTTGAGACGACCGCACTCAGTCGCAGCACTTCACCCGTGTCTGTCACAACGCCCTGTGCTCGGCCGGCTTCGGTTAAGATACGTTGCACACCGCAGCCCGTACGCACCTGAACCCCGAGACGTTTTGCAAGCCGCTCGAGTGCAACCGGCACGGCACGCGTGCCGCCGATGGGATACCACACCCCGCCATCGACCTGCATGTGGGCGATACCGCAGAGCACCGCGGGTGAGCCGTACGGCGAGGAGCCGACATATTGCGTAAAGTGATCCACCATCTGGGCAACGCGGTGATCGGGAATGTGGGTGCGGACGGTACCAGCGACGCTACGCCCGATGCGCAGGTCTAATACGTCTTTCAACGTGGACACGTTCAAGCTGCCGCGAAAATCAAAAGTCTCACCTATGTTTTCCACCGACTTCCAAAAGAAGTAACGCTCCGAGATATCGTGCAGGCGTTTGGAAAGAGCGATGAAACGGCGATAGCCATCGGCGTCCGCCGGCGTGGCAAACTGCGACAACGTGTTGGTCATGCGTTCGGCGTCTTGCGACAGATCAAGCACCGATCCGTCCTCGAAGAAACAACGCCATTGGGGGTCGAGCCGCACCAACTCAAGCTCTTCTTCAAGCTTGCAACCAGCCTCGGCAAAGATGCGCTCCAGCACGCGCGGCAAGGTCAAGATGGTTGGTCCCATGTCGAAGCGAAAGCCTTGCGATTCGAGGACGGCCGCTTTGCCGCCGAGCCATGAATTCTTCTCGAACAAAACCACCGGGTAGCCACGTGCAGCAAGCGTGCAAGCGGCTGCCAACCCACCCAGGCCACCACCAATGACACCGACGGGATAGTTAGGATCTGCGTTTTTCATGAGTGTTTCTCTCCAGCACGTCTGGTTCGTTGTAAGCGCGCTGCCGCGCGTAACACGACTGCGAACGCCTGCAAACGGTCTAGATAGAGATAACCGTAGGCAGCGCGCAGATAGGCCGTGATCAGCTCTTCCGTGTCGGCTGAAATTGGCTCAAAGTGCGGCCGCTGCCGGCCACCCCTCATCACAATAGTCTTGATGCGCGTGAGCTCGAACAATCCCTCGATACCGCGCGTCACACCAAAGCCGCTGTCGCCGTACCCACCAAATGGCACACGCGGGTCGGCGGTTGGCACAATCATGTCATTGACCACCACCACACCGGCCGGTACGCGCTGTGCGAGCGCACGGGCGCGGCGCGTGCCGCCAAACACCGTTGCGCCAAGCGCATAAGGGCAACGCCGTGCGGATGACAGCGCCTCCTCCTCGTCTTCAACGGGGACGATGCACAACATCGGAGCGAAAACATCCGCTTGCAAAGCCGCCATTTCTGGCGAAGCGTCGGTCAGCACGAGCGGTGTCATCCGCTCGGCGTCCGGTACCCGGCCGCTCAGTACGCGCGCGCCGCTCGCCAATGCATCATCCACAAGCACACGCACTTGGTCGGCTGCCTGCGCACCAACGACGATAACTGGCGCACCCGCTAGTTCGCCGCGCAAGTGTTCCTCGAACGATCGCAAGTGTGTACGCGTAACGAACACTCGGCGCGGTGCGATGCATGTCGCTCCACCGTTCAAGACCAAGCCAAAGTGCAGGGCTCGCGCCACTTGCCGAAAGTCTGCATCCGCACACACGAACACTGCATCGCAGCCCGAAAGCTCGACTGCCGCCGGTGTAAGTGTCGTCGACAGCTGCCGCAACACGGCACGACCCGTATTCGCAGACCCCGTGAGTAAGACCTTGTCCACACGTTGTGCCATGATGGCACGCGCCGAATCCACGCTTTCGTCGAGCACAGTGTAAAGCCCGGCAGGCAAGCCAGCCTCCGTCAAAAGCTCTGCAAGCAAATGGGCGCTCGCGTGCCCGCTCTCCCCGGGCTTGACCAACACCGCATTGCCGGCGACAAGCGCCTGCAGGGATTGAATGCCCGGCAACATCAGCGGGTAATTTGACGGGGCGATGATCAGTACGACACCCAGCGGTTCACGCTGAACAACGACGCGCGTTCGTACAAGCCACAGCGGGCTCCACCAGCGCACACGACGCCGCTGCGCCAGCGCTCGTGTGGCTACCCGCTCAAGGTAGCGGCAACTCTCAAGCAAGGGCATGATCTCGGCGGTTAAGGTCTCGCCGAGCGACCGGCGCTGTGGGACTGCCATCGTGCGCGCCACTAATTCCGCACGATCGGCCAAAAGACGGCGAAATTTCCGGATCACTGCCAAGCGTGCACTGACCGCAAGCTCGTGCCACGCACACTGTGCCTCGCGCGCTTTGGCGAGTATGCGCTGCACATCCGCGGTGTGCTGCGGCGCGCTTCCACTATCGCTGATCACCTGCAACATCAGAGCCACTCCAGTTAAGAACTCGCGACCCACGTCGGCGCGGGCTGTAGCCGCCCCGGCAGCGCCGCCCATTCGCGCTCGGCCCCCAGGTCATCAGCGACCAGACGGCTGGTTATCTTGGCTGACTCGTAAATGACCGGTAGGCCGCTACCAGGGTGTGTCCCACCCCCGACCAAGTAGACCGACTCGAGATCCTCGAATCTGTTTCGCGGCCGGAACCACAACATCTGGTCAAGGCTATGCGCGAGATTGAAGGTCGCGCCGCGGTAGATATTCATGTCGGCCGCCCAGTTAGCCGGGGTCAGCATGTGTTCGAAGCGAATACGCTTTTCGATGTCATGCAAACCCAGCTTGCGCAACTGACGCAAACTGAGCGCGCGAAATCTTCTGTGTTCGCGTGGCCAGTCTACATTTTTGTGCTCGTGCGTCACGGGCACTAGCACGTAGAGAGTACTCATTCCCTTTGGCGCCAAGCTGCTA
>CAYGAS010000076.1:0-5392 GCA_964347935.1 uncultured Nitrospiraceae bacterium
TTCGGCGTGGCGGCGTTCCTGTTGAACGTGGTCGTCACGCGCATGATCGGCCACCAACGCGAGGAGATCGCCGCGCTCAAGGCCTTCGGTTACAGCAATCTTGATATTGGTCTGCACTACGTGAAGCTCGTGATCGTGGTGGTAGTGATCGGGACCCTCATTGGACTCGCCGGCGGAGTTTGGCTGGGCCGCGGATTAAGCGGGGTCTATATGGAATTCTACCGCTTCCCGTTTCTCAACTACGAGCTCAGGCCGGCCGTGGTGGCAGCGGCGACGCTCATCAGCATCGGCGTAGCGGTGCTCGGCACACTGCGCTCCGTGCACGCCGCCGCGCGGCTGCCGCCCGCCGAGGCGATGCGCCCGGAGCCGCCGGGGACGTACCGCGAGGCCTTGCTCGAGCGCATCGGGTTGAAGCGGCTCTTGTCGCAGCCGACGCGCATGATCGCACGCCACATCGAGCGCAGCCCCGTCAAGACGCTGCTCTCGATCACCGGCATCGCCTTTGCCTGCGGCATTATGATGACAGGGCGGTTTCCACAGGATTCGTTCGACTACATGATCGATATTCAGTTTCGCTTGAGCCAGCGCGAGGACCTGGCGGTGACATTTGTCGAGCCGACCTCCTGGCGGGGGCTGCATTCGCTCGTGAGCCTGCCGGGCGTCACCTATGGTGAGGTCTATCGCGCCGTGCCTGTGCGTCTGAAGTTCGAACACCGCAGCTACCGCACCTCGATTCAGAGCATGGAGCCGGGCGCACACTTGCAGCGGCTACTCGACGTCGCTCTTCGACCGATCGAGGTGCCACCCGAAGGGGTGGTGTTGACCGATCATCTCGCCATGATCCTCGGCGTTCGCCCCGGCGACTGGCTAACGGTCGAGGTGCTCGAGGGAAACCGTCCCGTGCGTAGGCTGCCGGTGGTTGCGCTCGCCAAGCAGTACATCGGCGTGTTCGGCTACATGCAGCGCGCCGCGCTAAACCGCATGATGCGCGAGGAGAACGCCATCTCCGGTGCAAACCTGGCGGTGGATCCGCTCTTTCAGTCAGAGGTCTATGCTCGGCTCAAGGAAATTCCGCGCATCGCCGCGACCGCGATCCGCAAGCAGTCGGTCACGAGCTTTCAGAAGCTCCAGGCAGAGATGGTGCTCTTCTTCACTTTCGTCGCTACCCTGCTCGGTGCCACCATCGCCTTTGGTGTCGTCTACAATACCGCCCGCATCGCGCTCGCCGAGCGCAGCCGTGAGCTCGCCAGCCTGCGCGTGCTCGGATTCACGCGCGCGGAGATCTCGTATATCCTCCTCGGCGAGCTTGGCGTGATCACGCTCGCCGCCATTCCGCTCGGTTTTCTGGTGGGCAATCTCCTCTGCGCTTATCTTGCGAGCCAGATGCAGACCGATCTGTATCGCGTGCCGCTGGTGCTCTCGCCGAGCACCTACGCCTTTGCCGCCGCGGTCGTGCTGGGTTCCGCCTGTGTTTCGGCGTTCGCCGTGCGACGCAAGCTCGATCACCTGGATCTGGTCGCGGTCTTGAAAACGAAGGAATAAATGCTCATGCCTTGGGACCGACATCTTGGTCTGGTCTTGCTTGCTGCGGTGTTAGTGGCGGCCATCGGCTACGGCTTTTGGCCGCGGCCGGTCGCAGTCGACGTGGTGTCCGTGACGCGGGCGCCGCTTCAGGTGACGGTCGAGGAGGAAGGCAAGACGCGCGTGGTCGACCGCTTTATCATCTCCGCGCCGGTCCCGGGCTATATGCGCCGCATTGAGCTCAAGGTCGGAGATTCGGTAACGCGTGAACAGGTGCTGGTGAAGATCGAGCCCCTGCGCTCCGTCATACTCGACCCGCGTAGCCGTGCCGAGGCGCAGGCGCGGGTCGCGGCAGCCCAGGCAGCACTGCAGGCAGCGCAAGAAGACGTCGAGGCGGCGCAGGCAGAGGCCGACTACGCCGCCGCGCAGTTGCAGCGTTACCGCCTGCTTGTCCCCAAGGGCTACGTGTCGCTGGAAGCCCTGCAACAGGCGGAAGCGGCGGCCCGTCGCACACGGGCACGCCGCATCTCGGCAGAGTTCGCGGTGCAGGTGGCGCAACACGAGTTGGAGGCGGCGCGCACGGCGTTGCGCTACTCGGTCGCACAAGGAGAGAAGAAGACCATGGAAACGGCCTTGGTCCAAGCGCCTGTGGACGGTCGCGTGCTCAAAGTGACCCGCGAGAGTGAAGGCGTGGTCCAGGCAGGCGAAGCGCTCCTAGAGGTCGGCGATCCCAGCAGCCTGGAGGTGGTGATCGACGTGTTGTCGGCCGATGCCGTCCGTATTGCTCGCGGTACCCGCGTGCTTTTCGAACGCTGGGGCGGTGGAGCCCCGCTCGAGGGATCGGTGCGCCGAGTCGAACCCACGGGCTTCACGAAGATATCGGCCTTGGGCGTGGAGGAGCAACGTGTGCTGGTGCTTGCCGATTTCGCATCACCGCTCGAGCAGTGGCAACGGCTCGGTGACGGATACCGTGTCGAGGCGAGATTCATACTATGGGAGGGTCAAGACGTGCTGCAGGTCCCAGCGAGCGCGTTGTTTCGCCACCGCGAGGATTGGGCAGTGTTCGTGGCAGAAAACGGACGGGCCCGGCTTCAACCGATTGAAGTTGGCCACCGCAGCGGCCTGGCAGCAGAAGTCGTTTCTCCGCTGCGCGAAGGCGATCTCGTGATTGTGCATCCAGATGACTCCATCGAAGATCGTGCGCGAATCTCTTTGCGCCGAAGCATCGATGCGCCGTGAATCCGCACAAAGCGAACACCTCAGGTCCACCCAAGAAAGGCGCAAGCAGAATACATCTCGGTTAGTGAGCACTGGTTTGTGATCCACCTCGGTTGGGAAGAAGCTGCTCATGAAGTAGGATGAGACTATGCGTACGGGTTTGGAACGGCTGCTCGATGATCCGAAGCGATGGCTTGGCCAAGCGCGCGTGGGATTGGTCGCCAATCCAACCACCATCGATCGCCGCTTCAACCACGGCGTAGATCTGCTGCACGCGCATCCCGACGTGGATCTGCGCTTGTTGTTCGGACCAGAGCACGGGATCCGGGGCGCGGCCCAGGATATGGTTGAAATCCCCGAAGCGCGTGAGCCGTTGACTGGACTGCCCAAAATCAGCCTCTACGGCGAGACCGTCGAGTCCCTGTCTCCGAGTGGCGAGCACTTGTCCCGAATCGACGTGCTGATCTTTGACGTGCAGGACGTCGGTGCGCGCTACTACACCTACGCGGCCACGATGGCCCTTTGTATGCGTGCGGCGAAAGAGGCGAAGGTCAAAGTGATTGTGCTCGATCGCCCCAATCCACTCGGCGGAATACAGATCGAAGGCGGGGGCATGCAGCCGGGGCTCGAGAGCGTGTGCGGCTTGTATCCGGTGCCCCAGCGTCATGCGCTGACCGTAGGTGAATTGGCCTGGCTCTACAACGACAGCTTTGGTATCGGCTGCGAGCTCGACGTCGTGCCTTGCGAGGGCTGGCGCCGCGACCACTACTACGACGCCTGCGACCTGCCCTGGGTGATGCCCTCGCCCAACATGCCGACTCTGGATACCGCCCTGGTCTATCCCGGTATGTGTCTGTTGGAAGGCACGAATCTCTCCGAAGGTCGCGGCACGACCCGCCCGTTCGAGCTCTTCGGCGCACCCTTCATAGATGGCAGGGCGCTCGCACTAGAGCTCGGCCGTTACGATTTGTCCGGCGTGCTCTTTCGACCCTGCGTCATCGAACCGACTTTCCACAAGTTCGCGCGGCAACGTTGCGGTGCACTGCAACTACACGTGGTGGATCGACTGGCGTTCAACTCTTTTCGTACGGGCCTCGCCGTGCTGATCGCGGTGCGCAAGCTCTGGCCCGATGAGCTGGCCTGGCGCACGCACCCGTATGAGTTTCGCGACGACGTGCCGGCGATCGATCTGCTCACCGGCAACGTCGCAGTTCGCGAGGCCATCGACCGCGGCGAGAGCCTGGATACGGTGAGCGAGATCGCTAGCTCGGGAACTCAGACTTATGACGCCGGTCGGGCGAAAGCGCTGCTCTATGATTGAGCGCCCTACGCGATGGCATAGGAGCTCTGGGTGAAAAAGGCAATCATTGGTTTTGTTGTAGGCGCGATCGTTGGCGGCCTGGCTGGGTTTGCGACGGGTATTTTCGTGTATCCGTATATTTTCCTTGCCGACATCGTGGCAGCGGAGCGCGTCGAGGACGTTGCAAGCAAGCACCTGGTTGCGCGGGGCGAGTTTATTCACGCCAATCCAAGCGATCCGATTCACTACGGACGCGGACGGGTAACCGTCTACGCCGACCTCTTACACCTGGCAGACGATTTCACCGTAGGGCCGGGCCCGGCATTTCATGTTTATCTCGTTCCGCAAAAGACCGTCACCCCGGATACCAAGGTGGCGCAGACAATGTTTGTGGACCTGGGGCGGCTGCGTGCCTTCAAAGGCAGCCAGGTCTATCCGATCCCGGAAGGTGTGGACCTCAAGAACTACGGCAGTGTCGTCATTTGGTGTAAGCAGTTCGGCGTACTGATTTCTCCGGCGACGCTCAGTTTCTTGTAGACCGCGAGCCGCAGAATTCGAGCGCCCAGCAACGGCTGGCGGCACGGCTACAATGGGTTACGGTGGGCGTGCTTGCGTTGGCCTGGGCGTCGAGAAACTTTACAAGGCGGGCAAGGCGTCGCCGGTTGCCGCAGCGCCCGTCGAACCCGCCAAGTGTCTGATGCAGATCAATGTAAAGCCTGCGCTTATTTGCTCAGCTTTAATATATGTCTTGGCAAGTTCATAGCAAGCATGCCCCAATGGATGAACGGGACGCGGAACTGTTTAACGACAGCCTCGAGCGCTGCACGAGCAGGCCCGGTTTTCTCGAACATTTCTATGAGACGCTAATGACAGAGTCGCCGGAGGCGGCAGAGAAACTCAGGCACACGGACATCAAGAAGCAGGCCCTGATGTTGAAGGCATCTTTGTACATGTTGATGCTGGCAGGGAAGCCGGAGGCCGAAAAACACTTAAAGCGCATCGCCTCGATACACAGCAGGCGTGGACGCGATATCCGTCCCGAGCTGCACGACGTGTGGTTGGAGTGTCTACTTCGGACGGTGCGCGAGTTCGACCCGCAATTTGATCCACACATCGAGGCCGCTTGGCGAAACACGTTGCGCCCCGGGATCGAATTCATCAAGTCCAAGTACTGACACGCTTTCATCGCTCAGGTCATACGCGGCCGGTCTTTCATATCTCGGTCCCCGAACTAGACTTTTGTTCATGGCGAAAAGAATAGCGCTAAGGGAAATGCTTGTGTTCTGGTTAGGGTCTTTGGCCGCTGCCATTCCTCTCATGTCGACGGTGATGGCTGAGTCCTCTGGCGCGCAA
>CAYGAS010000077.1:0-7542 GCA_964347935.1 uncultured Nitrospiraceae bacterium
TTTCCTCCGTCGCTCATTAATCGTATGTGAGGTATCAACTTTAGACACGAGCGAAAAAGATTCATTGACGTGAGTCAACAAAAACTCTGTCCGATCACGGCAATTAAATATTCGGCGCGGAGGCCTTGACGTGACAGCTACATACAGGCTGTAAGATGTGTTTGCTTGATTGAGTGTAACGAGACCGCTACCGTCGGCGCGGATGATCAGACGCTACGAGGAGAAACCATGGCGATCGATCCCGTTTGCGGGATGATTTTGAACCCGAAAAGCGCGTCCGCCCGCACTGAGCACGCCGGGCGGGTCTACTACTTTTGCTCGCAGAGTTGCCGCAAGACCTTCGAAGCCAACCCAAACCGATACATGGGAAAGACAGAGGCAAATGTTGCGCCGCACGCCGGGGCAGCCCTCGAGCATGTGGTGATTCCGGTGACGGGCATGACCTGCCCTGACTGCACGCAGAGGATCGAAAAAGCGCTTCTCGCACGAGCGGGGGTAGCCCACGCGGCGGCCAACCTGAACACGGGTGTCGCTGTCGTCGATTATGATGCTAGCAGCGCCAAGGTGGCGGATTTCCTCGAGGCCGTTCGCGAAGCCGGTTTTACGCCCGGGACCTCCCGGACACGACTCCGCATAAAAGGGATGACATGCGCTTCCTGTGTCACGGCGGTCGAGCGGGCGCTGACACAAACGCCGGGGGTGCTGTCCGCTGCCGTCAATCCAGCGACGGCACAGGCCGATGTGGTGTATCAGCCCCGCGTCGTTGAGTTTGAGGGTTTACGGCGGGCGATTGAGGCGAGCGGTTATGAAGCCACAGAGGCCCCCGCGGCAAGCGAAGGAGCGGTCGACCAACAGGAGCAAGAGCGTCAGCAGGAGTATCGCACCTTAATGCGCAAGTTCTGGTTTGCGGCCGTGATTGCCTTGCCAGTGATGGCCTTCAGCTACCCGGATCTGGTCCCGGGCTTGCGCGAGTGGATGCCCATGGGCAGTGTCGCGCGACGCGTGGTCTGGACCCTGCTCGGCGTGCTGACCTTGCCGGTCATGCTGTGGTCGGGCTCGCAGTTCTACACGGGGATGTGGGCCGGGCTTAAGCACCGCTCGGCGAATATGCATACATTGATTGCGATCGGCATCACGGCCGCGTTCGTTTATTCGGTGGTCGCCGTGGCTTTTCCCCAGCTCTTTCCTGAGGCCGCGCTGGCGGAGGTCTTCTGGGATGTGACGGTGGTGGTAGTTGCGCTGGTGGTGCTCGGCATGGCGCTTGAGGTCAAGGCGAAGGGCAGGACCTCCGAGGCCATCAAGAAACTGATCGGTCTACAGGCGAAGACCGCGCGGGTAGTGCGCGATGGCAAGGAGATCGACCTGCCCGTCGAGGAAGTCGTCGTAAACGACATTGTGGTCGTACGCCCGGGAGAGAAGATACCCGTTGACGGTGAGGTGATCGAAGGCGCAAGCGCCGTCGACGAATCCATGATTACGGGTGAATCGATACCGGTGGAGAAACGTCTAGGCGGTGAAGTCATCGGCGCCACACTCAACAAGACCGGCAGCTTCAAGTTCCGCGCCACCAAGGTGGGTAAGGACACGGCGCTCGCCAACATCATCCGCATGGTGCAGGACGCGCAGGGCTCGAAGGCGCCCATTCAGCGCGTGGTGGATCAGGTGGCCGGGTACTTCGTGCCGGCGGTGATGATCCTGGCGGTGCTGGCTTTCGTGGCGTGGTATGACATCGGCCCCGATCCGCGGATCGTCTATGCGACGATTGTCTTGGTAACCACCCTGATCATTGCCTGCCCGTGCGCGCTTGGGCTCGCCACGCCGACCTCGCTCACGGTCGGTATCGGCAAGGGCGCGGAAAACGGCATTCTCATTCGCTCGGGCGACGCGCTGCAAACGGCCAAGCGGTTGACCGCGATCGTGCTCGACAAGACCGGTACGATTACGAAAGGCGAGCCTGCGCTGACGGACGTGGTGGCGGCGAAGGGGTTCAAGGAGGACGAAGTGCTGCGCCTGGCCGCCTCGCTCGAGCGCGGCTCAGAGCACCCGTTGGGAGAGGCCATCGTTGCCGGTGCCGAGGCGCGCAACATCGCGCTCGCCGACGCGGGTGACTTTGCCGCCATCCCCGGCCACGGTGTGAGCGGGCGCGTGAACGGCCAGACGATCTTGCTCGGCAACGCCAAGCTTATGCGTGAGCGCAAAGTAGATATCGCTGGTTTGACTGCCGCATGGGAGCGGCTTGCCGAGGAGGGCAAGACGCCGATGTTTGTCGCCGTGGGCGGTAAGCCCGCGGGGCTCGTCGCCGTGGCCGACACCTTGAAGCCGGATTCCAAGAGCGCCATCGCCGCGCTCAAAGAATTGCAGCTCGAGGTTGTCATGATCACCGGCGACAACCGGCGCACCGCCGACGCCATCGCCCGCCAGGTCGGGGTGGACCGGGTGCTCGCCGAGGTACTGCCGCAGGACAAGGCGCACGAGGTACAGAAGCTCCAACTCGAAGGCAAGGTCGTCTCTATGGTCGGTGACGGCATCAACGACGCCCCGGCGTTGGCGCAGGCCGACGTCGGCATGGCCATCGGTACGGGGACCGACGTCGCGATCGAGGCGAGCGACATCACGCTGATCAAGGGCAGCCTCACGGGCGTGGTGACGGCCATGCAGATCAGCCGCGCGACGATGCGAAACGTCTATCAGAATCTGTTCGGTGCCTTCATCTACAACACCTTAGGTGTGCCGGTTGCCATGGGCGTGCTCTATCCGTTCTTCAGCTTGCTGTTGTCGCCGTTGATCGCGGCCGCCGCCATGGCCTTCAGCTCTGTCACCGTAGTCACAAACGCCAACCGCTTGCGCTACTACCGCCCGAAAGGAGCGTTGACATGACGCCGGATCGCTGGATCGTTACGGTGTTAGGCATAGCGTTTATCGCTTGCATCGCTTGGTTCTTCTGGATGAAAAAGGCGAAAGGCACGCGTGCGACAACGACGTCTGGCGGCTATCAAGAGGCGATGATTCTCGTGAAAGGCGGCTACACGCCGGATGTGGTCGTGGTCGAGCACGGCAAGCCAGTACGTCTGAACTTTCGCCGCGAGGAGACCGCCGCCTGCTCGGAGATGGTGCTCTTCCCCGATTTCAATAAGAGCACACACCTGCCGACCGGCGAAACCGTGGCGGTCGAGTTCCTGCCGGAAAAGCCTGGCGAATATGAGTTTGCCTGTCAGATGGGCATGCTGCGTGGCAGGCTCATCGTGGAGTAGGCGCACAGCGAAGAGACGATGAGGAGGCAGGTTAAATGATGGGTGGTTTCGGTTTTGGGCTCGTGATCATCGTCAGCATCATTGTTTTCGCAGTCTGGCTGTGGAGCAGTCCGCGCGGCACTGACAAGGTTGGCGGCAAGGACGCGCTAGAGATCTTGAAGGAACGGTATGCGCGCGGCGATATCGATAAGAGTACGTTCCTGGAACAAAAACGCGAGCTCGAGAACTAAGAGTGTTTGGGTAGACCACCGTAAGCGGCTAGGGTTGATCTCGGGTAGCTGCAGCTCGGATGCAGGAACATGCCATTTCTGAAGGAAATGTCAACGTGGACAAAGACTAGGGAACGACCCTATCGAAGGAGGAAACGATGAAACATTCAACATCTCATACGCGCCGGGTCGCGATCGGAGTAATAGGCATGGCGCTGGTCGCGCCGCTCTATGCCCACGAGGGAAAGGGCAAGGACTCCGGCGGCCAAATGGGATCAGGCATGATGGGCGGCCAGGGTGGCATGGGACCCGGTGCGGAGCAGGCCTCGGGGATGATGCACGACATGGCCGCTCAGATGAAGCAGATGTCGGGGCAGATGATGCAGGGAGGCATGAGCCCCGAAATGCAAAAGCAGATGGGGGAACGCATGCAGGAAATGGGCGCCATGATGGATCAACTGTCGGGCATGATGGGCAAGGGCATGATGATGGACGCCGGCATGCAGCAGCAGATGGACCAGATGCGCCAACGCATGGACGCGATGATGCAGCAATAGGCCGGACCGGACTCTGACGCCGTCGGCGCTGTGGACAAGTAAATCCGCGTCCGAGCCTGAATTGCGATCAAGCCTTCAGTCCTTAGACAGATCGGCGTGGATACAGTCATCCACCTACCCGCCAGGGACGGCGGGTGTGCCCGTCTAGAGCTCCACCGCGTGATCTGCCGTGTAGATAACTCGCTCAGGGTGGGGCAGACGTGCAATCTTAGTTAATGCTGCTGTGCATGGATCCGGGGGTGATGCCGGGTACCTTCCCAGTAAATGCATGAGGGTGAGAAAAATATGGATATCACGTTGATCATTATCTTGGTGGTTATTGCGCTGCTTGTCTTTTATGTGTTCGGAATTTTCAACAAGTTAGTCACACTAAAGAACCGTTATAAAAACGCCTTTGCACAGATAGAAGTGCAACTGAAGCGACGTTACGATCTGATTCCCAATCTTGTTGAGACCGCAAAGGGTTATATCAAGCACGAACGGCAGACTCTGGAATCCGTGGTCGCGGCGCGTAATGCGGCAGCCGATATGTTGTCGAAGGCGGCTGCTGATCCGGGCAATGCGGAGGCGATGAAGGACCTGATTGGCGCCGAAGGTAAACTGTCCCGCGCCTTGATGAATTTCAACATGGTGATGGAGGCCTATCCGGATCTCAAGGCCAGTCAGAACATGATGCAGTTGAGTGAACAGCTGACCACCACGGAAAATAGAGTTGCCTTCGCCCGCCAGGCCTACAACGATCAGGTGATGGCCTACAACATCTACAAGCAGACCTTTCCACCCGCATTCTTTGCAGCACGCTTTGGCCATGCGGAAGATGCGGCGTTGCTGGAATTCGAAGACAGGGCGGCGATACAGGCCGCGCCCAAAGTCTCGTTTTGATCGCTGCTGTATATCGTGACGCTGGAGCAATGAATTTCTTTGAATCGCAAAACCGTGTGCGCAAAAACACGGCTTGGCTTGTCGTCTTGTTTGTTCTTGCCGTGGTTGCCTTGATTATCATGGCCAATTTATTGGTCATGATAGTGTTCGGTTATGTCAATAGCGAGCAGTTGCGCAATGGCGAGACATTGATCCAGCAAATGGATTGGCAGACATTTATCGCTGTGGGTATTGGTGTCAGCCTCGTCGTACTGGTGGGCAGCCTCTACAAGATCATGGCCTTATCCGCTGGGGGCAAGGTTATCGCGGAGTCGCTGGGTGGGCAGTTGATTCCACAAGATACGCAAGACCTGAATCAGCGCAAACTTTTGAACGTGGTGCAGGAAATGGCCATCGCTTCCGGCACGCCCGCGCCACCCGTTTATCTGCTTGCGGATGAGCGGGGCATTAACGCCTTTGCGGCCGGATTCTCGCCGCGCGATGCCGTCATCGGGGTTACCCAGGGGACTATCGATCATTTGAGCCGCGAACAACTCCAAGGCGTGATCGCCCATGAGTTCAGCCATATATTCAACGGCGATATGCGCCTCAACATTCGTTTAATGGGCGTACTCAACGGCATCCTGATTATCGGAATCATTGGTTACTATCTTTTGTATTCGGCTTCCTATTCGAGGCGCGGGCGCGGTAGTGATAAAGGCGGCGGCATATTGGCGCTGGCGGTTGGGCTGATGGTCATTGGTTTTGCCGGCACGTTTTTCGGCAGCCTGATCAAGGCCTCGGTGAGCCGACAACGGGAATACCTGGCAGACGCCTCGGCGGTTCAGTTCACGCGTAACCCAAACGGGATTGCGGGCGCGTTGAAAAGAATCGGCGGGCTGGAGTTTGGTTCGAAAGTGGAGAACCCCGGCGCGTCCGAGGTCAGTCATGCCTTTTTTGCCCAGGGACTTTCGGGTTTTATGCAGTCGTTGTTCGCCACCCACCCGCCGGTCCCAGAGCGTATCCGGCGCATTGATCCGCATTGGGACGGCAAGTTTGATCACGTCGATGGCGCCGTTTCGGCCAAGGAAGAGACTGGGAAAGCAGAAACCACGGCGCGACGGGAAGTTGCCGGCAAGGTCGCCGCCGTTGCCGTTGGCGCGGCAGTGAGTGATGTGCTAACGGCGATCGATGAAATCGGTAACCCGAAACAGGAAACGATCAATTACGCCCGTTCATTGATAGCAGAGTTACCCACAGTCATTAAAGAGGCCGCTCGTGAACCCTATGGGGCGCGGGCGGTCATCTATTCACTGGTGCTTGATAAGGAGCACGAGGTTGGCGCCAAGCAATTGAAGCAATTGAAGGACTTCGCTGATCCGGATGTTTATGCATTAACACTGGCGTTAATGCCAGAGATGGGTGAACTGGACATTAAATACCGTTTGCCAGTAATGAATATCGCTATTCCAGCGCTTAAGCAGTTATCGCTCGATCAGTATAAATCCTTCAGGCGCAACTTGATTGCATTGATAGAAGCGGATTCCAGAGTTGATCTATGGGAGTGGTCATTACAGAAGATCCTGCTTGACCATCTGGATGGGCAATTCTTTAAATTGCCACAAGTGAAAACGCGTTATTCCCATCTTGGGCAGCTTAAGAAAGAAACAGAACTGATACTCTCAGTAATGGCCCATGCCGGCCACCAGAATCAAAACGCTGTCGAGAAAGCGTTTATTGCGGCAACCGAAGCACTTGAGTTAAGCGGGCTTAGGCTGCTAGCGAAAGAAGACATCAGCCTGTCAGATCTCGATCGAGCCCTGGAAAAATTGGCAGGGTTGAGGCCTTTGGCGAAGCCTCGATTGCTGAAGGCCTGCGCAGCCAGCATCGTGCATGATCAGAGAATATCGCCGGTCGAATTAGAGTTATTGCGCGCCTTCTCGGACGCCTTGGACTGCCCCATGCCGCCTGTAACCTATGGGGCAAGGCGAGGCAAGTCCTCCACATAGCATGTGCCGCGCTGGCGCGTAGGCAAGCGGTTCATCGGTCGCAACCCCTGCCTTGCGGGCGCAGCGTCTCCGTGGTGCTGAACATACAGCCGTCCCACGGATATACCTTGAAACGGTTGGTCCCGCGAACGTCTTTTCTGAGTTACATCAAATTCAATCTAATGCTTGACTTATAAGTCGCGCACAGGTTGTAGCATAAATTAAGGACTGAGGTACCGTCATGTGTCATGTCATTCTCGCGCTGCCGTTCTTAACCCTGCCCGTATTCTGGGTGTGGCCGGCTTCCGTGGCTACGCCTGTATACGGCGTCATTCTCGTCGTGTCTCTTTGGATGTACGTCTACGTAATGCGGGCCATGCGTTGTCGCATAGAGACGGGCGCAGATGGATTACAACATGAGGTGGGCCGGGTGGTCGAGGCCAACGCAGGTAAAGCCCGCGTTCGAATCCATAGCGAGGTTTGGAACGCTATTTCGCGGGATCCCTTGCGACGGGGTGACTGGGTAAGAGTTTTGGATATCGATGGGCTGACCCTGCACGTGGGTAAGATGCAATTAAATGGTTAACTGCGGATCTAATTCGAGAGGTCATTGTGTGGGACTGCGTCGCATCGCCGCTGCAATCTCGGCACGAGCGAGATGAGACCGCTCCTGAGG
>CAYGAS010000078.1:0-50682 GCA_964347935.1 uncultured Nitrospiraceae bacterium
CAGCAGCTCGCCAAAGCCTTCGAGGAAAAAGGTGAGCCCGATCGTCGCCATGAACAAAATGATGTGCTCCTGATTCACCAACGGGCGCAACATGAGCCGTTCGATGACGAAAGCGAGCACGATCATGACCGCCATCGTCAGGATCATCGCCAGCCACACCGGCACCCCGTGCTCCATCAAGCCGACGAGCGTGAGGGCGGCGAACAATACCATCACTCCCTGGGCAAAATTGAAGATACCGGAGGCCTTGAAGATCAGGACGAATCCCAAAGCCACCAGTGAGTACATGACACCGGTGAGCAAACCGTTTGCAACGACCTCCACCAGAAACACGGGAAAGCCCCACATGTTGACGAAGGGGGCGACGAAAAAGGCGTGCAGCGCTTGCAACACTTTCTAATCCCCCTAGTGGGCCACCCCGAGATAGGCGTCGATCACGTCCCGATTACTGCGCACCTCGTCAGGCGTGCCATCAGCAATCTTGCGCCCATAGTCGAGCACCACCACCCGGTCAGAGATATCCATCACCACGCCCATATCGTGCTCGATAAGAACAATGGTGGTACCGAATTCCTCGTTCACGTCTAGGACGAAGCGACACATGTCTTCCTTTTCCTCGGTGTTCATGCCAGCCATGGGCTCATCCAGCAACAGCAGATCGGGTTCTGCTGCGAGTGCACGGCCCAGTTCCACCCGTTTCTGCAACCCGTAAGGTAGCCGGCCGACGGGGACCTTGCGGATGGCCTGGATCTCGAGGAAATCGATGATGTGCTCGACGAACTCACGATGCTCTGTTTCCTCACGCCGGGCGGGCCCCACGTAAAGCGCCTGCAGCAGGAAGTTCTTGCGCATCTTGAGGTTACGCCCGGTCATGATGTTGTCGAGCGTGCTCATGCCCTTGAAGAGCGCAATGTTCTGAAACGTGCGCGCAATACCAGCCGCCGCCGCCTCATGGGTACGCATATGGCTGCGGCGCACACCCTTGTAGGAAATGCTGCCTTCCTGCGGCTGGTAAAACCCATTGATGACGTTCAGCATCGAGCTCTTGCCGGCCCCATTGGGCCCGATGATGGCCCGCATCTCGCGTTGCCGCACATCAAAGCTCACGTGCTCCAGTGCCTTCACACCGCCGAACGCCAGGCTGACGCCCTCGACCGCAAGCAGGACATCACCGAACTCTCTGGACTGCACTAGGGAATACCTCCGCTAGTCCGCGGCGGCGGAAAGCCGCGCCGTAGGCACGTCGAAGATTGTCAAATCGGCACGAATCACACCCTTGCGTCCGTCTTCGAACGTGACCTCGGTTTCAATGGGGCAGTGGGTCTCGCCCGAATACAGCGCGTCGATCAGCTTCTGGTACTTGTCGGCTACGAAGCGGCGGCGCACCTTGCGCGTGCGCGTGAGCTCGCCGTCGTCTGCATCAAGCTCCTTGTGCAGTAACAAGAAGCGACGGACCTGCGATGCGGCCAGATGCGGGTCCTCGGCTAGATCGCGATTGACCTGTTCGACACAGTCCTCGATCAGCGCGTAGACCTCCTTGCGACTGGCGAGATCCTGGTAGCTGGCGTAGGCAATATTCTGTCGCTCGGCCCAGTTTCCGACGGCTTCGAGATCGATGTTGAGGAAAACCACTGTGTAGTCACGTCCGGCACCGAACGCAACCGCTTCCTTGATGTAGGGAAAGAACTTGAGCTTGTTTTCGATGTACTTGGGGGCAAACATCGAGCCGTCGTTCAGCTTGCCCACATCCTTTGCCCGATCGATGATTTTTAACTGTCCGTCCTGGTCAAAAAATCCCGCGTCGCCAGTCTGGACCCACCCGTCTTGGGTCTTGGTCTCGGCCGTCGCCTCGGGATTCTTGTAGTACTCCTTGAAGACGCCCGGGCTGCGATATGTTACCTCGCCAGCTTCAGTGATCTTGATTTCGACATCCGGTGCCGCCACGCCGACGGTGTCCGGCTTGACCTTGCCATCGGGTTGCATGGTAACGAACACCGCCGCCTCGGTCTGACCATAGAGCTGCTTGACGTTAACGCCCAACGACCGATAGAACTCGAAGATATCAGGGCCGATCGCCTCGCCCGCGGTGTAGGCAAGCCGGATTCGCGAGAAACCCAATGTGTTTCTCAGCGGACTATAAACCAGCGCGTTGCCAACGGCGTAGAGCATGCGTTTGTGTAGAGGCACGGCTTTGGCATCAAGAATCTTGCTGCCGACCTCACGGGCAAGACCCATAAAGTAGTTGAAAATCTTTCGCTTCAGCCACGCGGCATCCTCCATGCGGATCATCACGGTCGTGAGAATGTTCTCGAAGATGCGCGGTGGCGCAAAGAAAAAGGTCGGCCCGATCTCGCGCAGGTCTTGTAAAACCGTGGCGCTGCTCTCCGGGCAGCTCACACAGAAACCTGCCACATAGGATTCACCGTAGGAAAACACGTGGTCACCGACCCACGCCATCGGCAGATAAGCAAGCACCTCTTCGTCCTGGTGCAGATTATCGAACTTGATGCCGTTACGTGCGGTGATGATGACGTTATCGTGCGTCAGCATCACGCCTTTGGGATTACCCGTGGTGCCAGAGGTATAGAGGATGACCGAGATGTCGTCGCCCCGACCCCGATTTACCTGGTCCATGTAAAACCCGGGGTGGTCGGTATCGAATTGACGCCCCAGTTTCTGGATGTCCACAAAATCGTGCAGGCAGTCCTGTGTATAGTTGCGAAGCCCACGCGTGTCGTCATAAATAATGAGCTCCAGTTTCGGACAACGCTGCATGATCTCGAGTAATTTGTCGACCTGTTCCTGGTCCTCAGCCAGCGCGAAGCGCGCTTCGGCATGCTCGACGACGAATTGCAGCTCTTGCGCGACCGAGTCTTGGTACATCGGCACCGGGATTCCGCCAAGCGCCTGCGCTGCACACATCCCCCAGTACAGCCGCGGGCGGTTGTCACCGACGATGGCGAGCTTGTCGCCGCGCTTGAACCCCTTGGCCGCCAGCCCACAGGCCAATGCCCGCACCTCGTCGGCAACCTGACCCCACGTCCAGGTCTGCCAGATACCGTAGTCTTTCTCGCGAATCGCCGGCCGGGCGTCGATGATCCCGGCTTGCGCAAGCAAAATTTTGGGGAAAGTATCCAGCGGCTGTGGGGTCTGCGGGGACGAGACCGTCCCCGGATGGTCATTGCGCGTAGAATCGTTCATGGCGTTGCTTACCCAAGCGATATGCTCCTCCGAAGGTGGGCGCGCAAGCGCCTAAATGTCTCCGATCTATAAGGAGTTTGCAATAGTCGCTACTCGGGCGCACCTCGCGAGACGAGGTTCCTTGCCGCGTCGCGTTGTCATCGCCTGCGACGGCCTGGCGTACCCCGTCGAGCGGGTGCGTCGGCCACACCACCCAGGACCGTGCCCATACAAAGCGCCTTGCGCGAGCGATTGACGCTGGCACGCGGGCCGTGTTAGAAAAACAAACGACCGTTTGTTTCCGTTCCGCCAGCATGCCCAGCAGCACGCCAGTCAGACAAGACAACCGCAGGCAACAGTTGCTCGATGCCGCGGCTCGCCTCTTCAGCGCCCACGGCTATCACGCCACCTCGATGCGCGACATCAGTGCGGCCGTGGGGATGTTGCCGGGCTCGGTTTATTACCACTTTGCATCCAAGGATGAGTTGCTCCTGACGGTGTACGAGGAAGGCGTGCGGCGTATCGCCGAAAGCGTGGACCTGGCGGTCGCGCGCGAAAAGCAGCCGCATCGCCGCCTCGAAGCGGCCTGTGTGGCCCATCTGGAAATGCTGCTCGACCAGAGCGATTACGCCCAAGTGGTGTTGCGCGTCCTGCCGGACGACGCCTTGCCGGTCAAGCCAAGGCTCGTCGCCTTGCGCGATCAGTATGAATCGCGGTTCAAGCAGCTGGTCGCCGCGCTTACACTTACGCCCGCCGTCGACCCGCACTACTTTCGCTTGTTGCTCTTGGGCGCACTCAACTGGTCACAGACCTGGTACCGGCCCGGCCGCGATTCCCCTCGTACCGTCGCAAGACAGCTCTTGCGCGCCTTGCATCCCTCCTTGAGATCGAGAGGCCAATGAGCTCGATCCCGCTCGATACCCGCCCACCGAAAGTGTTGATGACGAAGATCGGTCTTGACGGTCACGACCGCGGCAGCCGCATCGTTGCCACTTTTCTTCGCGACGCGGGCATGGAGGTCGTCTACACGGGCCCGTGGCAGCAAATTCCAGCTATCCTGAAGCTCGCGCTGGAGGAGGATGTCGATGTCATCGGCGTCAGCTGCCTGGCAACTGATCACCTGTTAGTGCCGAAACTGATGCATGCCTTGCGCGATGCGGGGTTGGAACATATCAAGGTGGTCGTCGGCGGGATTGTCCCCGATAGCGACAGCGCCGAATTGCTTGCCGCGGGCGTCAGCAGGATTTTTCATCCTGGAAGCTCGCGCGAAGAAATTGTTGCCGAGGTTGCTCGTCTGAGCACCGAGGCGCGCACACTGCCACCGGCTTAGCAGAGGAACCGAGCATGAGCACACAACCGCAGCAACTTCCCCTGCCCGGATTCGAACAGGCCGGCGACGCCTGGCGACGCGATTATGCGGCGCAAATGGCGCAGGAACGGCCCCGGCACAATCGCTCGGGCCTCGAGTTGAAGCCCTTGTACACCCCACAAGACTGGGACAGCGAGCGTTACATGAGCGATCTCGGATTTCCCGGTCAGCTGCCAATGACGCGCGGCATCTACCCCACCATGTATCGTGGCCGCGTTTGGAGCCAGCGACAGCTCATTGGTCTCGGCATACCCGAGGACTACAACGAGCGTCTGCGCTTGATACTGCAGGCGGGCGGCTCGGCGATCAGCCTGATTCCGTGTAATTCCGTGTATCGCGGCTACGACGTCGACGAGGTCGATCCGTTGCTGCTCGGTACGTGCGGAACCATGGTGAACTCGGTCGATGACATGGATATATGCCTGCGTCATGTTCCGATCGATCAGATATCGACCGCGCTGAACGACCCGCTTCCGTTTACGCTGCTGGCATTGCTGCTGAGCGTCGCCCGACGACGCGATATACCTTGGTCGAAGATCACCGGCACCTCGAACCAGAGCGACTATGTCTCTCACTTCGTCGCCAATCACATGTTCTTCAGGCTGTCACTGGCGGGCTCGCGTCGCGTGCTCGTAGACCACATCGCTTTCACCAACCAGCAAGTGCCGGGCTGGAATCCCGTATCCGTCGTAGGGCAGCATATGCAACAAGCCGGCGCCACGCCGGCGGAGGCGATGGCCTTTACGCTCTGCACCGCCATCCAATACGCCGAAGACTGTATGGCACACGGCATGGAACCGGACAGCTTTCTGCCGCGCTTTACGTTTTTCTTCGACGTCTCGATCAGCTTCTTCGAGGAGATTGCCAAGCTGCGCGCCGGGCGCCGGCTGTGGTCGCGCATCGCACGCGAACGCCTGGGTGCCAAGGATCCGCGTTCCTGGCGCTTCAAGTTCCACGCCCAAACCTCCGGAGTGGACCTCACGCGCCAGCAACCCTTGAACAATATTGCGCGCGTGACCGTGCAGGCGATGGCTGCGCTTTTCGGCAGCCCGCAATCGCTGCACACAGACGCCTACGACGAGGTGTTGAGCACACCCGCGGCGGAGGCCGCACGCATCGCTGTCAGCACCCAGAACATACTTCGCGAGGAGGCGCGCCTGGCCGATGTGATCGATCCGCTGGGCGGCTCCTATTATATGGAATCGCTGACAAACGCGATGGAACAGGAGATCGACACAATCATCAACCGGATCGACGCTGCCGGCGGCATGTATAAGGCGGTCGAGGCCGGCCTGGTGCAAGCGCGGATCGGCGACTCAGCGCTGAGCTTCCAGCACCAGGTCGAAGCCGGCCAGCAGAAAATCGTCGGCGTCAACGCCTACCAGGTCGAAGAAACGGCGGGCGAGCACGCGCCGCTCGAACGCCCCAAGCCCACAGCGGTGGCGGCGCAAATCGCGCGGTTGCGGGCATTCAAGGGGTCACGCGATCAGGCTGCGGTGCGCTCGGCGCTCGACCAGCTGGCGGCGGCGGCCAATCACAAGCGCCGCAATGTGTTCGCTGCCGTCGTCGAGGCGGCGCACGCCTGCGCAACGCACGGCGAGATCGTCGCCTGCCTGCGCCGCGAGCTTGGCGAGGGCCAGCCGCTGGTCCTCACCTGAGCTCGCTCGCCGCAAGGGAGAAGGGCGAGGCGGCTGCCGCAGCGCCGCAGCCCCAGGCCATCGGTGTGCTGATGGCGCTAGCGCGGCAAGCTTGCCTTGATGCGCTCGCTGACCGCTTTGATCGCATCCATCTCGCCCGGCCGCAATCCCCAGTTGAGCTTGAGCTCGTCGGCCTCGGCGCGCGGCAAGATGTGCATATGGAAGTGAAACACCGACTGCGCCGCCCCTTTGCCGTTGGCCTGGACCAGATTCATACCGTAAGGGCTGAGGGCGGTGTTCACCGCGTGGGCGATTTTCTGCACCGTCTGTACAGTCGCGCCAAACAAGCCCGACGGAATGGCATACACGTCCTCCCAGTGCTCTTTCGGGATCACCAAGGCATGACCCTCATTCGCCGGGTTAATGTCCATGAACGCGAGCGTGAGATCGTCCTCGTAGAGCTTGAAGCAGGGGATCTCTCCGCTGACGATCTTGCAAAAAATGCAATTGGCATCGTTGCGCATTGTTTTGGTGACTGGTGACTCGTGATTGGTGACTAGTGGATCACATCATAGGAAATTTTCCGCCACGAGTCACCAACGACTAATCACCCATCACTAATCGCTGGCGGCGGTTTTCATCGCATTGCGCAGGAAGGCTTTTTGATGAAAGTGCGCCTGCGGGCGCGGGTACTGAAACTTTGCGCCCACCGGACAGGCGCGGCGCGCGAGACAACCCCCATGCAGACACTCGCCACCGGCCTCGTTGCCCAGGTGGTCGAGGCACGCCAGCATGTCGAAGTGACCGGGAGTCAGTGCGCCGACCGGACAAGTCGAAAGGCACGGGCGTGTCGTACAGTGTTGGCACGGCGTGGTGCGCGCAACCGGTGGCGGCAACTCGATGCGTTGCGCGAACGCGAGCGCACCACGGTACGCGTGCCACAGGCCATAGTCAGGGTGAATCAACGGGCCGATCGGTGATGGCGCCACCGCACCGGCATGTTGCGCCCAGCGTTGAAACGGCAAATACGGCGGCCCTGAAAACGGGAACAAGGCATGGGCCTTTAGCTTGCGCGCCACCGCGGTGAGCAACTGCTCCGTCCATTGATCGAGCGAGAGCGTTCCGCCTGCCTTTTTTACGGCGACTTGGAACGGGCGCCACAGCGAATCACCGACGTTACCCGCGAGCACCACAGTTTTGGCGGGACGTCCATCGGGCAAGGGTGGCACATGATCGTCAATGTGCGGGTGAAACCCGCCACGCGCAAGCAGCCCGCAGTCGCGCAATGCTTTTTCGATCTTCGCCAGCTCCATTCGGACGTTTAGGCCTCAGGCAGCAAATCAGCGTAAGCAAAACCACCGCGCTGCGACACCCTGCCCGCGCGCAGCGCGATGGGATGACGAAACATCGGCCCGTCGTACACAAAAGTGTGAAACTCACCGTTCTCGCCACAATGATCGACCGCGC
The DNA here is from genome assembly GCA_964347935.1 of uncultured Nitrospiraceae bacterium. Lineage (GTDB taxonomy): Bacteria > Pseudomonadota > Gammaproteobacteria > Acidiferrobacterales > SPGG2 > SZUA-472. The sequence goes on from CAYGAS010000078.1 coordinate 7,654, forward strand.
CCGGCAAGTCCGCCAGGAATTTCTGATCGTAGTCGCGGCCGGCAAAAGACGCCGGTAATACATTCAGATCGACACAGCTCACGCGTGCCCGCAAACCCGCGTCGACCATCTCGCCGGCCAGCGCTGAGGTGTCGCGCCCCCACAGCGGGAACAGGGGCTCGATACCGGTACCCGCCAACAGCTGTTCACGATAGGCCCGAATATCCTGCAGGTGCAAGTCACCGAATATGGCCGCGCTGATCCCCCGCCGGCCCGCCTCTGCCAGCGCATCGCCGACCACCGCCTCGTAGTGCTGGTTCGAACAGGGATCGGGCAGCGGCAGACGCCTGACCGGCAGCCCGCACGCCTGCGCCTGGGCGCCCAGCAGCCTCTCTCGCACGCCGTGGATCGCGATCCGCCGTACGGGTCTGTTAACGGTCGTAATCAGTCCAACCACTTCGATATCACCTTGGCGGCGTGACAGATGCAGCGCATAGGCACTGTCCTTGCCGCTGCTCCAGAAAAGAAGCGCCTTTCTCATCGAGCAATCGGCCGCCTGTCGGTCTCGCGCAGCTCGGTCCTATCCATCGGTGCACCATTGTAATAAAAGCCTGCTAGCGCGTCCGGATGCGACGTCGACACTGGGCCGGGGGCCGTGCCCGGCGCCCGCGGGTAAGCGAGCGTCTGTCGCCCGTGCATGTTTTCCGTTACGCTTGGTGCATATGCGCCTTGGCTGCCGAAACTGCGCCGGCGTCGAAAGCCGCTGTGTTTTCTGGCTGCACGAAGGCCATAAGCGTACACAAGGATTGAGGGACTCCTGAAGCGATGGCCGCCAACATCTTCCAACTAAGCGGGCGCGCGGCGCTTGTCACCGGGGCATCGAGCGGTCTCGGCCGGCACTTTGCCATGACCCTGGCACAGGCGGGGGCGCACGTGGCTCTCGGCGCGCGCAGGATCGAGCAGCTGCAGGCATTGGCGCAGCAGATCGAAGCCGAGGGCGGTCACGCGTTAGCCGTGCAGATGGATGTGAGCTCGCAAGACAGCGTGCGCGAGGCATTCGAGCTCGCCGGGGCGCAGCTGGGCCCCATCGGCATTGTCGTTAACAACGCCGGTATCACGCACTCATCGCCGGCGCTCGAGCTCAGCCAAGACGACTGGCAGGCCGTCGTCGATACAAATCTCAAAGGCGCCTGGTTCGTGGCGCAGCAGGCCGCACAGCGTCTGGTCGCAGCTGCTGTCGGTGGTAGCATCATCAATATAGTGTCGGTGCTGGCGTTCCGGGTAGCTGGCCACACCGCCGCCTACGCCGCATCCAAGGCCGCGCTGATGCAGCTCACGCGTACGCTTGCGCTCGAATGGGCACGGCACCAGATTCGTGTGAACGCCATCGCGCCGGGATACATTGCCACCGATCTCAATCGGGAGTTTCTGGCGGGTAGCGCCGGTCAGGCCATGATCAAGCGCATTCCGCAGCGCCGTGCCGGCCGACCCGAAGATCTCGACGGCGCGTTGCTGCTGTTGGCATCCGATGCGTCACGCTACATGACCGGCAGCGTCATCGTCGTCGACGGCGGACATCTACAGTCCACTTTGTAAGGAACAGGACTATGGACTTTGGCTTGAGCCCCGAAATTGAAGCCTATCGCCGACGGGTACGCGAGTTCGTCGAGACACACCTCATCCCGCTCGAATCGCAGCGCGATGTCTACGATGAGGGCGACAATATCAGTGAGTCTCACCTCAGCGCCTTGCGCACAAAGGCGCGCGCTGCAGGCCTGTGGTGCTTCCAGATGCCAAAGGAACGCGGTGGCCTGGCGCTGGGGGTTGTCGGCATGGCGGCGTGTTACGAAGAAATGAACCGGTCCATTTTCGGGCCGGCGGTATTCAACTGCGCAGCCCCGGACGACGGCAACATGATGCTGCTGGAAAAGGTCGGCACTGAGGCACAGAAGGATCGCTGGCTGCAGCCTATCATCGAGGGTCGCGTGCGCTCGTCATTTGTGATGACCGAGCCTCATCCAGGCTCAGGCTCCGATCCGGCGGCGATGATGCGCACCACGGCCACACGCAAAGGAAAGAAATGGATCATCAAGGGGCGCAAGTGGTTCATTACCGGTGCCGGCGTGGCGGCGCACTTTATCTTGATCGCGCGTACGTCGGACGACCCGCGCAAGGGCCTGAGCGCATTTCTCTACCACCGCGACGACCCGGGCTGGCGGATCGTGCGACGCATTCCGATCCTCGGACCGGAGGAGCACGGCGGCCATTGCGAGCTCGAATTCGACGGGCTCGAGATAGCCGACGAGAACCGGCTGCTCGAGGTCGGCGATGGCCTCAAGGTCACGCAGATTCGCCTAGGTACCGCGCGGCTCACGCACTGTATGCGCTGGCTGGGCATGGCCAAACGCGCGCTCGAGATCGCTTCCACCTACGTACGCGAGCGCGAGGCCTTCGGCAGCAAGTTGGCCGAACACGAAGGTGTGCAATGGATGTTGGGTGAAGCCGCCATGGAGGTGCAGACGGGTCGCTTGCTGACGATGCACGCGGCGTGGAAACTGGATCAGGGTGACTTCGCACGCAAGGAAGTCTCGATGGCCAAAATTGTCGTGGCCAATGTCCTGCACAAGGCGATAGACACCGCGATCCAGCTCTGCGGGGCGCGGGGCTATTCGAGAGATACGGTACTCGAGTGGATGTACCGTTATGCTCGCCAGGCACGGCTGGTCGACGGCGCCTCGGAGGTGCACAAGATGGTGCTGTCGCGCAATCTGCTGGCGCAAGGGCTGGATTTCTGGTCGTGGCCGTAAACGACGGCTTAGCGCCGGGCTCGCACGGCTCACCGCCGGTTGCGTAGGGGTGTGCGCGGGTAGGGGCAATGACAGGCGACAAGTACGATAAAGACCTCGACAAGACAGCGGCAAACTTCATGCCGTTGACACCGCTTGGCTTTCTGGCGCGCTCGGCTGCGGTCTACCCCGAGAAAACCGCGGTCATCCACGGCGATTTACGGTTCGATTACATGGGCTTCTATGGCCGCTGTCGCCGCCTGGCCTCTGCGCTCGAGAGGCGCGGCATCGGCCTTGGCGACACCGTCGCGGTCATGGCACCGAACGTGCCGGCGCTGCTCGAGGCGCACTATGGCGTAGCGATGTGCGGGGCCGTGCTGAACGCCATTAACATTCGCCAAGACGCTGCCACCGTCGCGGTCATTCTCGAACATGGCGAAGCGAAGCTGCTCATCGCCGACCGCATCTTTGCCGATGTCATCAATGAGGCGCTCTCACGGTTGCAGCAGCCGCCGGCGGTAATCGACATTGATGATCCGCTTGAGAGGCGCGCCACAGCCCTCGGCGAAAAGGACTACGAGGCCTTTCTGCAAGAAGGCGACCCCGATTACGACTGGGCTTGGCCCGCGGACGAGTGGCGGGCGATCGCGCTTAATTACACATCCGGCACCACGGGCAACCCGAAGGGCGTGGTCTACCACCACCGCGGTGCGTACTTGAACGCGCTAGGCAACGCCCTGGCGCTTGGGCTTCGAGACGACTCCGTGTACCTGTGGACATTGCCGATGTTTCACTGTAACGGTTGGACCTACACTTGGGCGGTGACGGCGATGGGGGGCACTCACGTATGTCTGCGCAAGGTCGACCCACCGCTGATTTTCGAGTTGATCGAACGCCACGGCGTGACACACATGTGCGGCGCGCCGATCGTATTGAATACCCTCATCCACGCACCGCAATCGGCAAAACGGCGATTCACCCAGACCGTGCAGGTGGCGACCGGCGGTGCCGCACCACCGAGCGCGGTGATCGAGAAAATGGAAGCCATGGGTTTCCATGTCATTCATCTCTATGGGCTCACGGAAAGCTTTGGCCCTGCCACCGTCTGTGCCTGGCAGACGTCGTGGAATACACTCGCGAAGCCCCAGCAGGTGGCCATGGTGGCGCGCCAGGGCGTCCGCTATCACACGCTCGATCAAGCGCGTGTGCTCGATCCGACAACGCTGGCAGAGGTCCCGGCCGACGGCAAAACGGTCGGTGAGCTGATGCTACGCGGCAACACCGTCATGAAAGGCTATCTGAAAAATCGCGATGCTACCGACGAAGCGCTGGCCGACGGCTGGTTTCGCACGGGCGACCTGGCGGTGATGCACGCCGATGGCTACATGGAGATCAAGGACCGTGCCAAAGACATCATTATCTCCGGCGGCGAGAACGTATCGAGCCTCGAGGTCGAGGAGGTGCTTTACAGGCATCCAGCCGTACTGGAAGCTGCGGTCGTTTCCCGCCCCGACCAGAAATGGGGTGAAAGACCGTGCGCATTTGTCACGCTCAAACCCGATGCGGATAGTCTTGACGAGGAAGATATCATCAACTTCTGTCGCGAGCGCATGGCCCATTTCAAGGCGCCCAGCACGGTCGTCTTCTGCGAGTTGCCGAAAACCGCTACCGGCAAGATACAAAAAACGCTGCTGCGCGAGCGTGCACGTGCCCTGACAGACTAGATGCGGTCGCTGCACGTACTGACCCGCAAGGAGGATCTGGACCCGAGGCAGATCGCCGACAAAATCGTAATCGTGCTCGATGTGTTATTTGCGACCTCGACCATCGTCACGGCACTTGAGCACGGCGCGCGCGAGGTGATACCGGCCGTCGACGAAGCCGCCGCCCGGGCACAAGCCCGGCAGTACCCGCCTGGCAGCACTGTGCTGGCCGGCGAGCACCATGCGAATCGGATCGCCGGATTCGCCCCCTATGCGCCGCTAGCGCTCGCCGATTCCGGCCTCGAAGGCAAGCATCTAATCTACACGACCACTAACGGTACGGTTGCCTTGCGACAGGCCGAGAACGCACGCCACGTCTACGTGGCTGCCCTGCTGAATGCCGAGGCCGTGGCCGCGCGCGTGCGAGACCACCACGGCGACGACAGCGTGCTGATCCTTTGCGCAGGCTCGATCGGCATGTTGAATCTGGAGGATTTTTACGCCGCCGGCGCGCTTACCGAGCGCCTGCTTTCGACAGCGCCGAGCGGGTGCCTGGTGTCGGATGCGGCCATCGCCGCTCAAGGGCTCTATCGCCACTACGGCGTCGAGGGCGCACAAAGCTGCCTGCTGCGCTCGCGTGTGGGCAGGATGATGATGGAGCGCGGCCTGATCCATGAAGTACGCTTCGCGGCCGAGCTCGACCGCTATGCGCGCGTGCCGGCGCTGTGCGAAGGACACATCCGTTAATTCATGCCCCACTTAGTTGCGGCAAACCAGCGCCTCGAGTATGCGTGGATTGGCCCAGGTCCGGCACAGGCGCCGACCCTGATCTTCCTGCACGAAGGGCTCGGCTGTGCCGGCATGTGGAAGGATTTCCCTTTGTGGGTGGCCGAGCGTACTGGCTGCGGCGCCTTGATCTACAGCCGCAGCGGCTACGGCGACTCGGCCCCCTTAGATCGGCCTCGCACAGCACGGTATCTGCACGACGAAGCGCTGACAGTGTTGCCGCAGGTGCTGGAAGCGATGAACATCCGGCACGCTATTTTCATCGGCCACAGCGATGGCGCATCCATCGCCCTGATCTACGCCGCCGCGGGCGGGGCTCAAGCGACGCTTGGGCTCGTGCTTGAGGCGCCGCATGTGTTCGTCGAAGACATTACCCTCGCCGGCATCGAGCGCACTGGAGAGCTTTACCGCACGACCGACCTCGCGCAAAAGCTCTCGCGCTATCACGGCGACCAGACAAATGCCGTTTTCTGGAGCTGGTACGACACGTGGCTGAGCCCCGAGTTTCGCCACTGGAATATCGAGGAATACTGTCCACGCATCGCGTGCCCGTTACTCTTGATCCAGGGCGAGGACGACGAATACGGCACTAAAAGACAGGTCGACGCCATCCTCTCGCGAGTCGTAACACCGGCGCAGGCCGTGATGCTACCGGAGTGCGGTCACGTGCCTCATCGCGAACAGCCGCAAGCGACGCTCGAGGCCATAACGCGGTTCGTGCAAGGGATCGTCAGCACAACGTCGGGATGAAGCCCCAACGCGACCACTAAAGTTGTTTTTGCATGTACACGCGCAGATATCCGCGTTCGCTGCGGCGCTCGGTCTCAACATAGCCGAGGTGCTCATACATGGCGATATCCTCGGTCATACACTCATGGGTGTAGAGATCAAGCTGTGCGAAGCCCTGGCGCCGTGCTTCGTTCTCGGCACATTCAATTAACCGTCGTCCGTGGCCCTGTCCCTGGTAGGCCGGGTCCACAGCCACGTTGTCGAGCAGAATACCCCGCCCTTTGCGGATCAACACGACCACGCCGATCACCGAACGGTCATATTCGAGCACGAATACATCATGCTGCAAAATGACTTGCGTGTAGTCGTCGAGCATGGGTCCGGGGGGTCTGCCCATGCGCTGTATGTAATGTCGATATGCCGCCGCAACACATGCGGCGATCTGCGCGGCATCTTCGCTGCGCGCCGGACGGACGATTGGCTCTTCTGCGCTCACGAGGCCGTCATCGACGGAGCGCGCGCTAGCGACGCTTGGACCTGCGGCGAGGTATTTTTTCTTTCCGCTCCATCCACTGCTTGTGCTGGCGCCACGTGCCACCGTGCGGGTGCCTGGCGGTTACTTCCATGACCTCATGGTGCTCACGGGCACTCTGGTTCAGCAGATCATCGAACGACTGTCCGCGCGTCTTGAACCAGAAAAGACAGAGCAGCGCTGCCAGCAGTAGGTAAAGGATCCAGCCGAACTCGAACATGGTGTCTTATTCCCGGTACTTGTGAGCGAAGCGAGATAGGTTTTACTCGGAACGTAGCCAATATCTCACGCGGAGGTCACGATTCATACGCATCGCCGCCTCCCGGCCAGCGTAGTAACGCGGGATGCGCGCAAGCTCCGTATAACCCAGTTTACGATAGAAAGCGCGCGCGTCGGCGTTGCTGAGTCGTACCTCGAGACTAATGACAAAGGTCCCAGCGACGCGCGCACACTGTTCTAACCACTCGACAAGCCGGCGGCCAATGCCTGAGCGCTGGTAGCGCACATCGACCGCCAGCAGGTTCAAGTGCGCGCTTTCCTCGAGGAAGCGCATGATTGCAAAGCCGATCAGGCTTTGCCGGTCCCACGCGGTCACGACGACCGTATCGTGGCAGCGAATCTGTTGCATTACGCGAGCGGCATCCCATGACCACGGCAGGCCATGCTCGATAAGGTCGCGCGACATCAATCCAATGCGTTTGGCATCACTCGACTTAGCGAGTTTTAGCTCGATTTCTCTAATCATCAGTCAACCGGGAGCTCAGCGGCCCTCGCGCACGCGGGGCTTAATTTGTGCGCTCTCGATGGGCGTCGATCATCATAGCGCATCACTGCGATCGCGCCACGTTCGCGTGCATCCAGACCAAGGCGCTGACAGAAGCTGCGCCGCGAAGGTTTGCGAGCGAATCGGAACAAGTGAGCGCGACACCGACAACCGGAGGCGCCAAAGCCCTCGAGCGGCTGCGATGCGCCCGCAAGCTTACCGAACGCGCTGGCCCACTCATGTTCGCGCGGGCGTGGGTCGTGCGTGTACCACGCCTCTTCCAGCTGCGCAAAACGGCGAAGATAGTCAATATGCCAATGTGGCGCCTGCGCGATGCGCGCATGGTGAGCGAGGCGCGCACGCACACCGCCGGAGCCGAAGGCGCTGCCGACATAGACGTAGAACCCAGGCGTCATCGACAAGTGGCCGATCTGGCCGATGCGGATGACCTGCTGGCTCACGGCACGCAGAATCAGCGCATAGCTGCCGGGATGCGCGCTCATATGGCAGACCGCTTTCGTCCACACAAGCACTGCCCCGCTGTGTTTCATATAAGCGAACCGCACGGCTATCCTGAGATGTAATGCTCGAGCTGCTGGATGATGAATTGCTGCTCAGCGATGATGGCCTTGACGAGATCGCCGATCGAGACAAGACCGATCAATTCGTCGTTTTCAACGACTGGTAGGTGGCGAACACGCTTTTCGGTCATGAGGGCCATGCAATCTTCGACACTTTGGCCCAAGCGCGCACAGAGGATGGGCGTCGTCATGATCTGGCTGACGAGCGTTTGCTGGGAGCTTTTCCCCTTGAGGACCACCTTGCGTGCGTAATCGCGCTCGGTGATCATGCCGACCGGCTTTGCATCCTTGACAACGACCAGCGCGCCAATTCCTTTGTCGGCCATCAGTTTAACGGCGTCGTAGACTGACAGATCCGGGTCGATCGTCCATACATCGCGTCCTTTTTCATCGAGCAGCTGCTTCACTGTTTTCACGGGTCGACCTCCTATCGCGAGGGGCGGCGTTACCCGGACATACTACTCCCCGACAGCGGTGCCGGGAACCACCGCCCACACAGGCCGCCGAAAGTCAGCTCGCCATATCGCGCCTGGCAAAAGTGGCGCGCACTTGCTCGACGCGGCGGCCGTTTAGCCCAAGGTCGGCGTGGCCCAAGCGCGAAGCCGGGGCAAGCGCGACGACGCCTGTGTACGCATGCAGCAGCGATTTCAGATCACTGATCAAGCCGAAAGGCGTGCCGCGACATGCCGCATGGAGATTCCCCTGCGCTGACACGGCGCGTACCGCGCTGCGCTCGCACGGCTACGCATAGTGCAGGCCACGGTTTTTGTGCGTAACCGATCAACTTCAAGGGGTCGATGTGGTCAACATCGCCGCGAGCTTTACCCGAACCGCAGTCGGGCGAAGCGCGCACGGCGCCAGCTGTGCTGTGGAAATCCCGAGATGGGGCGCAGTTTTTTCAGCGAAGGACCGCCTCCACGCCACGCCATTCTTAACTATTGATCCACGACTGAGCCGTCACGATGCAACCGCGTCTTCAGAGGCCGCGGCCGGAACGGGAAGCGTTTCTCTGCGTCCTTGGCAAGCTCCACACCGATCCCCGGCACATCGGGTATGACAATGAATCCGTCTTCAACCCTGAGCGCGGTCTCGACCAGACCGGCGGCGACCGCCTCACCGCCCATGGGAATATGCGCCGCGCGTGCCGCACCTTCCATGAGTGGGTATTCCTGCAGCGCAAAGTTGGGAATACACGCAGCCAACTGCACACACGCCGCCGTGCTCACCGGGCTCAAAGGATTGTGCGGGACCACATGCACATAGCGTGCCTCCGCTAAGGCGGCGATTTTCTTGGCATGCGTGATGCCGCCACACATGCAGACATCGGGCCGTATGTACTGCACCGCGCCCCGAGCGAGCAGCATCTCGAACTCTTGGATCGTGTGCAGACGCTCGCCGGTGGCGATGGGAACATGGATCTTGGCGGCAATCTCCGCCATGGCATCCAGGTTGTCGGGCAAGGTGGGGTCTTCGAGAAAAAACGGCCGGTAAGGTTCGAGTTCGCGACCGAGCACGACGGCCTGCGCTGGCGTCAAGCGACGATGGATCTCGATACACAAGTCGACCTCCGGCCCCACCGCTTCGCGGCATTGCCGAATGCGGTCGACCGCAGTATCGATCATCACCGCGTGACTTTGATAGTACGGTCTGTCCCGCGGCTCATCGAGGAACGGTGAGAGGTGGCCGATCGCCGTGAAACCTTGCGCCTTCGCATCTTCGCATGCCCGCACCAACCCCTCTGTCGTCTCGGCAAATACATGGTAATACGCGCGCGCGCGATCGCGGCACTTGCCGCCAAGCAGTTGGTAGGTCGGGACGCCAAAATGCTTACCGGCAATATCCCACAGCGCAATGTCGATCGCGCTTAGCGCACCCATGATGGCCGCACCGCGAAAGTGCGTCCAGCGATACAAATATTGCCAGTGGTGCTCGATACGCAGCGGATCCTGGCCGATCAGATAGCGTTTGAAGCTTTCTACCGCCGCCGCTGAAGCCTCGAGGTAGGCCCAAGTCCCCGATTCGCCGAGCCCCGTCAGCCCCTCGTCGGTAATCACCTCGACAAAAAGGAAACGATCGAGCAACAACGGTTTGACATCGATGATCTTCATTCAAACACCTTTGCGCTTTGCTTTACTTTAATAGAAACCACGAACAGGGCCCGGATCGGCTTCGTCCCCACACCTTAATCTTTGACGATCTGCCCGGACAGATTGTCGACGACGACCGGACTGCTGAAGTAGGTCACCACCGGATCGGCATGGTACTTTTCGCGAATGAATCTCTTCCATTCATCCGTATAGAGTTGGTCGGCATCTTGCCGGGATGCCCAGAGATAAACGCCGCCTGCAGTGCCACCGTCTTCGGAAAGCAGATAATATTTTCGAATCAGCCCCTTTACCTCGCGGTACTTCGAGGCCGTGCCGGAGAATATCTCCTTCGCCTGGGTTGTCGTCACGGCTGCCGGCAGCTTGAATTGCACAATGGCGGTGATCATGGTCGCTCCTCCAGGGCTCTATAGCCGGTCATTGATGGCGATCGACCTTAGGTCTGCGGGCGAGCGACAAACAGCACCACCACCCCAAAGACTGCGGTCATCAACACTATCCACGCGAGCCCAATCCCCGCGATCAAAAACAAAGAACGGGTGTACGCTTCCGCTATCAGTGCAATATCTGTCATCTCCTCGATGGCCACAAGCGCGAAAAATAGGGAGACATAGGCCACGATCGGCGATGCCGAGTAGAAGAAAAACTGCATGACCGCCCGGCTCTTCGACAGGAGCCCACGACGCACCCGTCGAACCAGCCAGATCAGCACACCAAACGTGACGAGTATGATGAACCAGAACGCGGAAGACACCAGTATGTCGGACATGTTATCGGTGACCCTTTGTACAGGCCGGTGTCTAGAGTGCGCCGACCGCGCCCAGGATACGGCGCACCTCGTCAATGCCCTCGGGCGGTAACGGCGCCTGTGGCGGCAAGGGTGCACCGACGGCATAGCCCTGCAACGCAAGTGCGCCCTTGATGCAGGCGGCAAGGTGGTACTTCGCGAAGACCTGGTTCAAGGCCCAAAGCTTGCGTTGCAAATCCATCACCTTGTCCCACTCGCCGCGCCGACAGAGCTCGTAGAGCTCGACACTTTGCCGCGGCACGACGCAGGCCGGGCCCGCCATCCAACCGACACCCCCAATCAGCATGACACAGGCCGGGATATGAGAGGAGGCTGCGAAGATACGCAAGCGGCCTTCAGTCCTGTTCATGATCGACAGCAAACGGCCCGTGTTGGTGGACGCTTCTTTGAGATACCTGATATTCGGGACCTCGCTGAGCCGCGCGATGGCCTCGAGGCTCAGGTCGGCCCTTTGAAATTGAGGATTGGTATATAGAACGACGGGCACGGACACTGCATTAGCGATCGCCGCGAAGTAAGCGATCACGCCTTCATCGGTTATCGGGAAATACGCCTCGAGCATGGCCAGCACGCCATCGACGCCGAGCTGCTCCATCTCCTTGGCTTGAGCCACGCCGTCGGCGGTCGTCGTCGCCGCGACACCGGCAACCACGGGTACCCTGCCGCTCGCTGCTTGCACGACGACCTCAATGATGCGTTTCTTCTGGGGCCAGGCGAGGTAAGCGAACTCCCCCGTCGATCCCAATGGTGTCAGGCCGTGCACGCCGGCGGCGATCAAGTCATCGACCAACCGTGCCAGTACCTCGGCCTTCACGTTGCCCTGATCGTCGATCGGGGAAACCAGATAAGGAAAGACACCGTGAAATTCTTTTGCCGCGTTCATGATCAATATACGGCACCCCCGGTGCCGACCTACACCGGTACGCCTTCAATCACACAAATATCCGATTGGGTCTCGATCATCCGTGCCAACGTAAAACCGGTCGACTCGAAGAGACTGCGATACTCGGCCTGTGTGCGCTCGCGACCGCCCTTGGTGACCACCAGCATCTGCAGGTCGAGAAACTTGCCATAGTCCGGATCGTTGCCAGGTGGAATCAGCACCTCGATCACCAACAGCCGTCCATCCTTGGCTATCGCGCGACGGCAGTTGCCGAGGATCCGCTGGCAGTCGTCGTCATCCCAGTCATGCAGGATATGTTTCAGTATGTAAGCGTTCCCGCCCGCCGGCACGGACTCGAAGAAATCCCCGCCGACTGCCCTGCAGCGATCGACGACGCCCGCACCGGTGAGCCGCTCGCGGGCGTCAACCACCACATGCGACTGGTCATAGAGCACGCCACGCATCGATGGATGAGCATCCAAAATAGCCGCCAACAGCGTGCCGACACCCCCGCCGATGTCCACCAGCGTGTCGATGCCCACAAAATCATAAGCCTCAAGGACCGCGCGTGCCTCAGTGACAGTTTGCGCCGCCATGACCTCGTTGAAGATCTTGCCTTCGTCGGGATGGTCTTTCAGATAGCCAAAGAGATCTTTGCCATAGGCGTGCTGTATAGCGGGCTCGCCGGTCCTCGTGCTCTGCATCAGCTTGCCCCACGCGTGCCAATTGCCCTGCGCAGCATCGAACATCGCGCGCGCGTGCAACGAGTCGGGGGTGTCAGCCTTCAAGGGCTCGGCGAGCGGCGTAAGCGCAAAACGGCCATCGCCCTGCTCGCTGAATACGCCTTCGCTCGCGAGCACGCGCAACAAACGATAAAGAGACAGGGCGTGCGTGCCTGTAGCGGCGGCAAGCTCATCGATAGATCTGGGCCCATCGCTGAGCAGATCGGCAATGCCCAGCCTGGCGGCGACGGCCAGTGCCTGCGAGACCCGATAACCGATGATCAGCCGTCGAAGTGCGTGTGTCGTTGACGAGTCGTGCATAAGTACCGCTTGGGATCTGCTCAGCGGGCCGTCGATTTTCCAGCCGCGCCAAGCTTATAGAGCCAGGCGTAACCTGCGGCACCGGCGATCACCGAAGCGGCCAGAACGCCGAGCTTGGCATTGAGCAGCAGCTCGCTTTCGCCGCGAAAACCGAGCTCGGCAATGAAGATCGACATGGTAAAGCCGATCCCCGCCAACAGGCCTATCCCGACCAGGTGGCTCAACCGGCAGCCCGCCGGCAGTTGCGCAAGCCCCAACCACACAACCAGACCCGACAGCGCGGCAATACCGAGGAGCTTCCCGCCCAGTAATCCCACGACCACACCCAGTGTTACGGGATCAGCCATTGCCGTCTTAACAGACGCAGGATCAATCGCAATGCCTGCATTGGCCAATGCAAACAGCGGCACGACGATAAATGCCGCTGGAACGTGCAACGTGTGTTCCAGTCGCTGCAGTGGCGATTCGACCTTGTGTACGCCGCTCTCGACAGCCTGCAAGATCGCGCGCTGCCGCTGGTCCTGAAGGAGCGTTTTGCCATCACCTTCCAAGCGCTCGAACTTGTCCATCAGATTACGGATGTACTGACTGAATCGCCTCGGCTCGAGCTTAGGACGCACGGGCACCGTCCATGCCACCAGTACCCCCGCGACCGTCGCGTGCACCCCGGATTCAAGCATGGCGAGCCAAACCAAGGCGCCGATGACAACAAGCGGTAAGGGGTGGCGCACGCCTGCCAGATTGAGAACGATCAACAGTACAAGGAACAGGCCCGCGAGCGCCAACGCGCTCAATGCGAGCTGCTCCGTGTAGAAAACGGCAATCACGGCGACCGCGCCGAGATCGTCCACGATCGCCACGGCAACCAGAAACGTGAACAAGGACTTTGGTACACGGCTCCCGAGTAGCGCCATGACGCCGAGCGCAAATGCGATATCCGTAGCCATCGGGATTCCCCAACCGCGGATACCCTCGCCGCCTGCAGTGATCAGGGTATACAGGGCCGCGGGTACCACCATACCGCCAACCGCGGCGACGACAGGCAGCACCGCCGCGCGGGCGTCGGCAAGGTCACCGACAAGCACCTCACGTTTGATTTCCAGGCCGACGACGAAAAAAAACAGTGCCATCAAGCCGTCGTTGATCCAGTGATGCAGCGTGTGGTCAAGCCGCCAGGCGCCGATATTGAGTGCCACATGCGTGTGCAACACGCGCTCATACGCTTCGGCAAGCGGGCTGTTGGCCAATATCAGGGCCAGGACCGTGCAAGCTATCAGTACGAAGCTGCCTGCCGTTTCCTGGTGAATGAATTCCTCAAATGGCGTAAGGATGCGACCGAAGGTCTTTTCCCACGGTGCATAATAGCTACTTGGTGACTGAAGCCGCTGGGCCATCTCTTAAGAGTCTCGGAGCTACCAAGCCCCTTACAAGCGGGCCTGCGCCTCGCTCGGCTGGCAGGTCGCTGTCGCGGGTAATGTGTCGATACGCAGCTGGGGCGCGGCCAACCGCAGACGCCCGATGCTAGGCGATCACGCTATTCAGAGCAAGCGCGACAAACGGCCGGCTGGCCTCATACTCATCGCCGGTCCGGCAATCCAGCGAGCTTACCCGTCCCGGCCGTGAAACACGGTCGTCAGTGATAAAAATATTAATTTTTTGTGACACACTGTTGATTTATCAGCCATAGATTAATGTTGTTAATGGTGGATTACCGGACTCATCGTTACACGGGGATCTTTCATGCTGGCTTACGGTCTCAACCAAAGAGTACAATTGCAGCCACGATGAAACGACGAATCCTGCTCAAAGGACTGGCGACCATTGCGTTAGCCAGCGGGCTGGCGCCAAGGGCGTTGGCGCAGAACCGTATGGGAACTGGGATAAACGTGGACGCGCTACAGCGTAACTGGAAGGATTTGCTGGCAGACGGTGCAGACGTCGCATTGAGCACAGCACCCCTGGAGCGCTCGAACGCGGAATGGAAGACGGCCTTGGACCCCGCCCAATACCACGTCTTGCGCGAGGAAGGCACCGAGCGGCCGTTCACCAGCCCGTTGAACGATGAAAAGCGGCCCGGGGTTTTCGTCTGTGCGGGTTGCCGCCTGCCGCTATTTACGTCGGCGATGAAATACGACAGCGGGACCGGCTGGCCGAGTTTCTTCACGACGATCCGCGGTGCCGTCGCTACGAAAACCGATTACAAGCTGATCTGGCCGAGAACTGAATACCACTGCGCGCGCTGTGGCGGACATCAGGGTCACGTGTTCAAGGACGGTCCGCCGCCCACTGGCCAACGCTGGTGCAACAACGGCGTGGCGTTGCGGTTCATTCCCAAGAACGGCAAGGCCTAGTCGCCAACCGTCAAGGTCTCAAGCACCGATCGTCGCGAGGACGTCGAAACGCGGCGGTCACGGTCGGGCGCTCAACCTTGGCAGCCCGATCGATTGGAGTCGTCTCTAGTTCCTTTGGCTGCGACGACGCAGTTCTTCGATCATCACCATAGTGAGAGCGAAGGTTTTCAGATCAATCTGCGGGTCGCGGTAGTAGTGGTCAAGCCCGATATCCGTAATCACGCCGCTGCCTGATATCACTTCGTCAAGCAGCAAGGTCAGACCGTCGTTTGGGCCGATCTTTCTGATGACCTTGTAACGCTTGCGCACGTGCTTTTTGATGTGGCCGGAAAGGGGCGTACCGACGTACTGCAACAGCAGGACATGTTCCGGAAACTCGAGGCCTTCGAATACAGGGCGGCGAACTTTGGTGCGCAGGTTGGGGATCACGCGCGGATCGAGGCGGCGTTGGCGGTAGACAATACTCGCAACCCATTTCCTCGGCCACTTCCATGCCCAGTCGGCATACGGGCTGCCGCGCAATATGCCGCCAATACTGAGCCAGGCGACGACTGCCCGGCTTTGCTGCGATGGGAGCTCCCGGCCCAATGCGAGTGCGGCCTCGGCGCCGCCTTTGCTCGCGCTGATTAGCACTATTGGCCGGCCTTGGCGGGACAGGCGGGCAATGTCATCGGCGATAATGCGGGCATTGGGCTCGACATTGCCAAGCTCGTCGGTCTCCACGAGCACGGTGTCGAACCCTGCGCTACCCAGCAGACGGCGCTGGCGCGCGAAATCGGCACCCGTCTCAGGACGAGTCTGGTAGGCATATCCCGGGATGAAGACGAGCAGATACTCTAGATACTCAGGTGGAACGTTGAATTTGCCCACGCTGTGGGCGACCCGAATCGAGGACAGCTGATCGAAAAAAGCGTTTTGCAGACGCGAATTGAAGTTTTCACGATAGGTCCGATCGAGAAAATAAAGGGTCGCAAGGTCGACGGAAAATTCCCGTGTAAGGTACTGGAGAAGTTTGTTCGAAAGCGGCTGCCGATCCGCGTGCGCTAGGGCTGCATCAAGCCGTGGCGCTTCGGGGGCGCGCTCACCCGGAAGGTAATGCTCGAGATAATCGCGGGCAAATTTACCATCGACTGAGGTGTCGATTGTATGACCGGCCACCTGTCCAATGGCGGCGTAGCGCACAGGCGCGCACGCTGCACCGAGCAGCACCGCTAACAACAAAGGAAGTAAAATTTTTTCGCTTGTCACGAAGTGCATTTCGGCGATCCAGCTTTAGACTTAGACCGGACCGGCGAGTAGGGTAACACGTCTCAGGGCACGTAGGCGGAACGTCGGCAGCGGTAGCCGGCGACATCGGCGTACAGAATCGCTGCCAGTCTTCTGGGAAGGCGGTCGGCGCGCACGGTCTGCTCCGTGCCCGTGTTAAGCTGCCGAATAATCACTCATTGCGTCCCGACCGGCAATAAAGGCGGTTCAGACACCGCGCGCGAGGCCGGTGGCGCGTTAGTATCACCGCCGAAACTGGCCGCCCAGTGCATGGCGTGGGTTGACGTCTGGAAAAGCACCACCGGTTCGCCTATCCTTCATGATCCTACACACATCGGACCATTTTTCGCTGGAGATCCCAGTAAAAATGTGCCGTTAAGGACCGCCAGCGAACACTATGCTGCCACCGCCGAAGCTCGTGCAAGCTAAATCGACGAGCGAACACCATGCTGAGGGCGACCCTTCGAAGAAGCACGACGACACTTGGTCTAACGTCTTGGCCGTACTATCTCGTGCCCGATCACTGAACAAGCCCCTCCGTCTTATCGCTATTATCTTCGTATCGGTCTTCGTGTTCGAAGCTGTAGTGATGTTAGTTCTGGCGTCACTGCCCTCGCTACCACGTTATCTCCAGGCCCTGATAGATGCGACGCTGTTGTCGCTGCTCTTGATGCCTGTTCTGTTTTTTTTCCTATACAAACCGCTCGGACAGCTTATCGAACAGCATAACCAAGCCATTCAGTCACTCGTGGCAAGCGACAAGAGATTTCACGATATAGCAGAGAGCGCCAATGAGTGGATTTGGGAAGTCAATGCCGAAGGTCAGTACACTTACGCGAGCCCTGTCGTTGAGAAGATCTTGGGCTATAAGCCTGAGGAGATTCTCGGCAAATATTTCTACGATCTCTTTTACCCAGACGACAGGGATGCTGTGAAGGATGAAGCATTGAAGGTCTTCGCCGCAAAAGAATCCTTCCGCGGGTTTATGAACCGTAATATCCACAAGAACGGAAAATCTGTCTGGCTGGTCACCAGCGGGATACCATTGCTAGATGAAAACGGCGAGTTGCTCGGCTACAGAGGCACCGACACCGTCAAGCATGACGAGTCCGCGATTACCGATATGCTCACCGGGCTTCTGAATCGTCAGGGGTTCTTCCTCTTCGCCGAGCAACAGCTGCGGATGGCTGTTCGCAACAATCTGCAGGTGGCCCTTTTGTTCGCTGACATGGATAACCTTAAGGCGATAAACGACAGATTTGGCCATTCAGAGGGTGATCGTGCCTTGATCGATGTAGCGCAAATACTCAAGAAATCCATACGTGAGTCTGATACCGTTGCTCGCTTCGGGGGCGATGAATTTGTAGTGTTCCTGACAGGCTCAACAACCACGGGTGTCAAGCAGGTCGTGGCGAAGAATATCGAAAAGGAACTTGACGCCTTCAATGCGTCGAAAAGCCGTAAATACCAGCTGTCGATTAGTGTTGGCCTTGCACTGCGTGATGTTGAGCATCCCAGTTCGCTGGATGAACTGGTGTTGCGGGCCGACCATTCCATGTACGAGCAAAAGAAGAAAGGTCGTTCATAACGATCACTGCCCGCAGCACAGGTATCACGGCGGTCCACGATCGTGTCACTCAGATTGGCGCCAACGCGAAACTGCATGTTGCGGTCTTTAGGGGAGGGTGTCGACGGCGTCGCATTTGGCGAGCGTCGCCGACGCGGTGCATCACTTCGCCTTGGCGATTTCCATATGCCGTGGACTTTAACCAAGTGCGGCAAGTATAAGCGCTACATATTCCGCCGGTACTCGCCGCCGACTTCGAACAGCGCCTCTGTGATCTGACCGAGTGAACAACAGCGCACCGCATCCATTAGCACCACAAATACGTTTTCGTTTTTCATGGCGGCCCGTTGCAGCCACTCGAGCATCTGCGGTGCCGTGTCCGCATGACGCTGCTGGAAAGCGTGTAAACGTTTTAATTGGCTTTGCTTTTCTTCCTCGGTCGAGCGGATGAGCTCGAGCTTTTCCGGAATCGCGTCGCCGTGCGGATTCTTGAAGGTATTCACACCGATGATCGGGTAGGAGCCATCGTGTTTTCGGTGCTCGTAGTACAGTGACTCCTCCTGGATCTTGCCGCGCTGGTAACCGGTCTCCATCGCCCCGAGCACGCCGCCGCGCTCGGAGAGCCTTTCGAACTCCTTTAGCACCGCTTCTTCGACCAGATCGGTAAGCTCCTCGATGATAAACGAGCCCTGGTTCGGGTTCTCGTTCTTCGCCACGCCCCATTCCTTGTTGATGATCATCTGGATCGCCATGGCCCGCCGCACAGACTCCTCGGTGGGGGTGGTGATGGCCTCGTCGTAGGCATTGGTGTGCAGCGAGTTGGTGTTATCGTAGGTCGAGATCAGCGCTTGCAACGTCGTGCGGATATCGTTAAACGCGATCTCCTGCGCGTGCAGGGAACGCCCGCTCGTCTGCGAATGAAACTTGAGCTTCTGGCTGCGTTCGTTCGCGCCGTAACGCTCGCGCATCGCCACCGCCCAGATGCGCCGCGCCACGCGCCCGAGCACGGCGTACTCCGGGTCCATGCCGTAGGAAAAGAAGAACGACAGGTTCGGCGCGAAGTCATTCACGTGCATACCGCGGGCGAGGTAGGCCTCGACATAGGTGAAACCGTTGGCAAGCGTGAAGGCGAGCTGGCTGATCGGGTTCGCCCCGGCCTCGGCAATGTGATAACCCGATATCGAAACCGAGTAGAAGTTGCGGATTTGGTTTTCAATGAAATATTCCTGGATGTCGCCCATCATCCGCAGGCTGAACTCGGTCGAAAAGATGCAGGTGTTCTGACCCTGGTCTTCCTTGAGAATGTCGGCCTGCACCGTGCCGCGCACGTTTTCCAGCGTCCACGCCTTGATCGTGGCGATTTCCTCCTCGGTGGGCGGACGACCGTTATCACGTTCGAATCGGTCCAACTGCTGGTCGATGGCGGTGTTGAGGAACATCGCCAGAATCGTCGGCGCCGGCCCGTTGATCGTCATCGACACGGACGTCCTCGGATCACAAAGGTCAAAGCCGTCATAGAGCACCTTCATGTCGTCGAGGGTGGCGATGGACACACCGGAGTTGCCGACCTTTCCGTAAATATCAGGGCGCTCGTTGGGGTCGTAGCCGTAGAGCGTGACCGAGTCGAAGGCCGTGGAAAGGCGCTTGGCGGCATAGTCTTTGGAGAGATACTTGAAGCGGCGGTTGGTACGGAAGGCATCCCCTTCGCCGGCAAACATACGGGTTGGGTCCTCCTCTTCGCGCTTGAAGGGGAAAACACCCGCGGTATACGGGAAGGTGCCGGGTAAATTCTCCAGCAACAACCAGCGCAGCAGCTCGCCGTGATCTTCATAGCGAGGCAGCCCGACCTTGGGGATCTGGGTGCCAGAGAGCGTCGTGTACTGGAGTGGTGTACGGATCTCTCTATCGCGGATCTTAACGACGTACTCCTCCCCGGTATAGCTGTCCTTGATTTTGGGCCAGATGTCGATCAACTTGCGTGCCCGGGGATCCATGGCTTGCTCGCGCTCGGCGATCAGCTTAGCGAGCGCCGCGGCGTCTTGGCCGGATTCGCCTAGCATGCGCTGCGACTCGACCAGCTGCTGACGCTCGCGGGCGAGACGTACCTGCTCGCCGACGGTCTCTTTGTAACCGCGCACCGTCTCGGCAATCTCGGCGAGGTAGCGCTGCCGGGCAGGCGGGACGATGACCGTCTCGCCGGTCGAGACCTTGACGCCGGCAGCGGGCAGGCGGCCGTGGCGCTCCCATACTCCCTTTTCGCGCATGCGCGCAGTGAGCCCCTGGTAGAGCGCCGTCACCCCATCGTCGTTGAAATGCGCGGCGACGGTGCCGTAGACCGGCATCTCCTCGATGGGCGCGGAAAAGGCCTGGTGATTGCGTTGTATCTGCTTGCGCACGTCGCGCAAGGCGTCCTGCGCACCGCGGCGATCGAACTTGTTGATCGCCACCAGATCAGCGAAGTCGAGCATGTCGATTTTTTCGAGCTGGCTGGCGGCGCCGAACTCCGGTGTCATGACATAGAGCGACACATCGGCAAACGGCACGATACCCGCGTCACCCTGGCCGATACCGGGCGTCTCGATGATAACCAGATCGAAACCCGCCACCTTGGTCGCGGCGATAATTTCCGGTAGCGTCTTCGGCAGCTCGCGTTGCGCCTGCCGCGTGGCGAGCGAACGCATATAGATAGTGGGCACGTGGATGGCATTCATGCGGATACGGTCACCGAGCAAGGCGCCGCCGGTCTTGCGCCGCGAAGGATCGACGGCGATGATGGCAATCTTCAACGCGTCGTCGTGATCCAGCCGGAAGCGCAGCACGAGCTCGTCGGTCAATGACGACTTGCCCGCACCGCCGGTGCCGGTGATGCCGATGACCGGGACACTCGCGCTTAACTTTGCCGCTCGCCTCGCGATCTCTTGAGCCTGATCTTTTGCGAGCACCCCGTTCTCAAGCGCGGTGATAAAACGGGCAAGGGCGCGCCAGTCGCCTTTGGCCAAGGCCTCGACATCGGGCGGTACCTGTGCGGCGGGATCGAAGTCGCTCTGCGCGAGCATGTCGTCGATGATTCCCTGCAGGCCCATGCGTTGCCCGTCATCGGGAGAGTAGACACGGGCGACGCCGTACTCTTCGAGCTCGCGAATCTCGGCGGGCACGATGACGCCGCCGCCGCCGCCGAACACGCGGATGTCGCCGGCCCCGCGCTCGCGTAACAGGTCCAGCATGTACTTGAAGAACTCGATGTGGCCACCCTGGTAAGAGCTAACGGCGATGGCTTGCACATCTTCCTGAATGGCCGCGGTCACGATCTCATCGACCGCGCGGTTGTGCCCGAGATGGATGACCTCGCTTCCGGAGGCCTGGAGGATGCGGCGGATGATGTTTATCGACGCATCGTGGCCGTCGAACAAGCTCGCCGCCGTCACCACGCGGATCTGATGGCGGGTGCGGTAACCCTTGTGGAGCGCTGTCACCTTCTTGGTAGCTGCCTGCGCCATGGTGTCCTCCTCGGTCCTGGCCGTGGCAATGCTTGACTCGCTTGTAATTCTGGATTACGTTTACGTAAACGTCAACCTATTCGCTGCCTAGAGCACGCCCAGCGGGCAGAAACCGCGGTTTGGCCGTATGAATAGCACCTACACCATCACTCAGCTCGCCCAGGAATTCGACGTCACGACCCGCACGATTCGCTTCTATGAGGACCAGGGCCTGCTCAGCCCGAGCCGCAACGGGCAAACGCGCGTCTACTCCCCCCGCGATCGCGTGCGTCTGAAGCTGGTGCTGCGCGGAAAGCGGCTGGGCTTCGCGCTCAGCGAGATCCGCGAGATGCTCGATATGTACGACACCGAGCCCGGGGAGACCGGCCAGCTGGAACACTTCTTGGCCAAGATTGCCGAACGGCGCGCGCTACTCCAGCAGCAACAACGGGACATCGAGCTAACGCTGAAGGAACTGGACGAAATCGAGACCCAGTGCCGGGCACACCTGGCGAAGGTCAAGGTCTCCTAAAAAATCGCGCGGGTAAGCATTCGAGCATCGAGACATGACGCCCGGGCACCACCAGCAGCAGGGAGGTCCATGCAATGGTCGCGTTTGAACCGAGCGATCCCGGCTTTGCCGATCGAATCCGCAAGAGTTACGCGCGCCAACAGATCATGGCCTTCATCGGCGCCGAGCTCGTCGAGCTGCGACCGGGCTATTGTGAGATTCACCTCCCCTACCGTCCCGAGCTCAGCCAGCAAGACGGCTTTTTTCATGCCGGCATCATCAGCACGATCGCCGACTCGGCCGGCGGTTATGCCAGCTATACGCTGATGGCCGCCGGCACGCGCGTGCTGACCGTCGAGTACAAGATGAATCTGCTCGCACCTGCGCGCGGTGAGCGCTTGATCGCCCGCGGTCAAGTGATCAAGAACGGGCGCACGCTCGTGATCGCCAAGGCCGACGTCGGTGCCATCCAAGACGGTGAGGAAACGCCGTGCGCGACCTTGCTCGGGACCTTGATCAGTCTCGCCGACAACACGAAACGCTAGATGATGACAAGACCGTTCCCGACTCTCAATTTTCACCTCGGCGAAACAGCCGACATGCTGCGCGAATCGGTGCGCAGCTTTGCCGCTGCCGAGATCGCCCCGCGCGCCGCCGAGATCGATGCGTGCAATGACTTTCCGGCCGATCTGTGGAAAAAGATGGGTGCCCTCGGTGTGCTCGGCATTACCGTGGAGGAAGAATATGGCGGCGCAGCCATGGGTTATCTCGAGCACGTCGTGGCGATGGAAGAAATCAGCCGCGCGTCCGCCTCCGTCGGTCTTTCTTACGGCGCGCACTCGAACCTGTGCGTCAATCAGATACGCCGCAACGGCACCGAGGAACAGAAGCGTCGCTATCTGCCGAAGCTGATCAGCGGCAACCACGTCGGCGCGCTGGCGATGAGCGAAAGCGGTGCCGGCTCCGATGTCGTCAGCATGCGTACGCGCGCCGACAAGAAAGGCGAATATTACATTCTGAACGGCAACAAGATGTGGATCACCAACGGCCCGGACGCGCATACCCTGATCGTTTACGCCAAGACCGATCCTGGCGCCGGTTCCAAGGGCATCACGGCCTTCATCATCGAAAAGGGTTTCCGTGGCTTCTCCACCGCACAAAAGCTCGACAAACTTGGCATGCGTGGCTCAAACACCTGCGAGCTCGTGTTTCAAGACTGCGAGGTGCCGGTGGGCAATGTACTGGGCCGAGCCAATAAAGGGGTACAGGTCCTGATGAGCGGCCTCGATTACGAGCGCCTGGTGTTGGCCGCCGGCCCGCTCGGCATCATGCAGGCGTGCATGGATGTCGTGGTGCCGTACGTGCATGAACGCAAGCAGTTCGGAAAATCGATTGGCGAGTTCGAGCTGATGCAGGGCAAGCTCGCCGACATGTACACGACCATGAATGCGTGCAAGGCCTACGTCTATGCGGTGGCGCAAGCCTACGATCGCGGTGAGACCAGTCGCAAGGATGCGGCCGGCGCCATCCTTTACGCCTCAGAGAAGGCCACCTGGATGGCGCTCGAAGCGATCCAGGCACTCGGGGGCATGGGCTATACCAACGAGTTTCCGACCGGGCGCCTGTTGCGCGATGCCAAGCTCTACGAAATCGGCGCCGGCACCAGCGAGATCCGGCGAATGCTGATCGGGCGCGAGCTGTTCGAGGAAACGCGCTAGGGGCCAGCCGCTTCCGGGCGCCGGTATCAGTACGAGGCGACTGCTGGCGCCCGGCTTGTACTGCGGTTGAAGCCCGCAGGGGCGAGGCGGAAGAAGAGAAAGGTCCAGTGGACCTTTCTCCCGCCGAGCGGGCGCGCCCCGGCCTTTCGAGCGCAGCAGGACAGCATAGCGATGAAAGTGCTGCCCGCGCGCAGGGGCAGGAGCCCGTTCGCGCGGCTCCGCAGGACGAGCCGAAAAGGCGCAAGCCCGGCGCCAAGCACTGATACCGGCGTCCAAAGGAACACTTGATGGCGCTTGAGATGCGAAGCAATTGCGAGAAGTGTGCTACGGCGCTCGCCAGTTTTCGCGAGGCGTGCATTTGCTCCGACGCGCGTACATTTTGTAACCTTGGCAGCGAAACGATGCAGCCAATCTTTCCCAACTGCGGTGGCGAGCTGCGCCAGCGCCCGCGCCGCCTGACCCGAGGGCAAAGCTAATGAAAAACGGCGATCCTATTGTCATAGTCAGTGCCGCACGCACGCCCATGGGCGGCTTCCAAGGCGATCTCAAGGACGTGACGGCGCCACAGCTCGGTGCGACCGCCATCAAGGGGGCACTGGAAAAGGCACAGGTCGCGGCCGACGACGTGCAGGAAGTCATTATGGGTTGCGTGCTACCGGCCGGGCAGGGCCAGGCGCCGGCACGTCAGGCCTCATTCGGTGCCGGTATTCCCAAAAGCGTAGGCTGCACGACGATCAACAAGATGTGCGGTTCGGGGATGAAAGCCGCGATGCTCGCGCACGACCTGATCACCGCCGGCATCAATGACATCATGGTCGCGGGTGGAATGGAAAGCATGACCAATGCGCCCTATCTGTTGCTCAAGGCCCGGGGCGGGCTGCGCATGGGACACGGCGAGGTCGCCGATCATATGTTCCTCGACGGTCTCGAAGACGCCTACGACAAGGGACGGTTGATGGGAACCTTTGCCGAAGACACGGCAGAACGTTATCGATTCAGCCGCGAAGCGCAAGATGCCTTTGCTATCGAATCGCTGACGCGCGCCAAGAAGGCCATCGACAGCGGCAGCTTTAACAATGAGGTGGTTCCCGTCACCGTGCACACCCGAAACGGGGACCGCACGGTCGGCCAGGACGAACAACCGCACAAGGCGAACACCGAGAAGATTCCAAACCTGCGCCCGGCCTTTCGCAAGGATGGAACCGTGACCGCGGCCAACTCGAGCTCGATCTCCGACGGTTCGGCGGCGCTGGTACTCATGCGGCTCGCCGAGGCGGAGCGTCGCGGCTTACGCCCGCTGGCGAAGATCCTCGGCCATGCCACGCACGCACAGGAACCGGCCTGGTTCACCACGGCTCCCGTCGGTGCGATCAAGAAACTGCTTGAAAAGATCGGCTGGTCCGTCGACGACGCCGATCTGTACGAAGTCAACGAGGCCTTTGCGGTCGTGACGATGGCGGCGATGCACGATCTCGGTCTGTCGCATGACAAGGTGAATGTGCACGGCGGCGCGTGTGCGCTGGGTCACCCAATCGGCGCCTCGGGGGCACGCATCCTCGTGACACTGCTCAACGCGCTTGCAAAGTACGACCTCAAGCGCGGAGTCGCCGCGCTTTGCATCGGCGGCGGCGAAGCGACGGCCATGGCGGTTGAACGACTATAACTCGAGTAGCCAGTCACAAGTCGCAAGACCAAAGCGGGTCAACCGATATGCGCGGTCGATCTCGCTGCTTGCCGCTTCACACTTGGAACTCTCTTTATGAAAAGCATTGATTTTTACTTCGATTTCTCTTCGCCCTATGGGTATATCGCTTCCTGCCGCATCGACGATATCGCCGCCCGGCACGGGCGCACCGTGAACTGGTACCCCTACCTGCTCGGCGTGGTGTTCAAAACGACCGGCCGCAGGCCCTTGCCTGAGCAGCCGCTCGTCGGCGATTACGCCTTGCGCGACTTTGCGCGCTCGGCGCGGCTCTACGGCGTGCCGTTTAACATGCCCCAGCGCCTGCCGATCTCGGGGGTCAACCCGAGCCGGGCGTACTACTGGCTCTACGACCAAGACCCGCAGCAGGCGAAGGCACTGGCGCGGTCGCTGTATGCGGCCTACTTCGTCGACGGCCGCGATATCTCAGACCCCGAACAGGTCGCCGAGGTCACGGCCGCATTGGGAATTGATCGGGCTGCCGTCGCGGCAGCACTGCAGGACCCAAAGGTGAAGGAGCGCTTGCGGTCGGAGACAGACGCCGCCATCGGCCGGGGCGCATTCGGGTCACCGTTCATCTTCGTCGACGACGAGCCCTTCTGGGGCAACGATCGCCTCGATCAGGTCGATCGTTGGCTGACCACCGGCGGCTGGTAGCTCGCCAGTGGGCGTAGAGACAATCACACCCGCCACACCCTGCATGGGGGTGTGCCAGATCGAACCCGTCACAGGTTGGTGTCGCGGTTGCCGTCGCACGTTGGACGAGATCGCCGCGTGGCCGACCTACAGCGCAGAGGAAAAACGCGCGGTGTTCGCACGGCTCGCCGAACGCCGCATCCCCGCCGGCAACGAGAACGACTAGGCGCTGCGTCCGCGCTGTGTTCCGTGCGGCGGAATGGAATAGGTCGCCGTCACGTGCGCCACCATCTCTTCCTCGCCGTCCAGAAACAACGCCACCTCCCCGACCGCCAAGCGTTTACCGAGCTTCAGAATGCGCGCTTCGGCGATGACATCCCCGGGATGCGGTCGCCGCAGAAAGTTGATATTGAGGCTGGTGGTCACCGTCAGCTCGACCGGCCCGATCAGGCTGAGTACTGAGCCGTACATGGCGAGGTCCGCCGCCGCCATCAACACCGGGCCCGAGATGGTGCCGCCGGGGCGCAGAAAATCGTCGCGAAAAGGGACCCGCAGACGGGTCAGGCCTTGGTCAAGGTGCTCGACTTTGACCCCGAGCTGACCGACTAAAGGCACACGCTCGCGGGCGATCTCCTCGAATTCCGCAATCGAAATAAGCGACATGCCAACTCCCTCAGTCCTCGTCTAGCCTGAAAGGCCGCCCCTTGAGTCCCGGGGCGTATGGCCGCAGAATCTTGGGTCAACCAAGCCATCGCTCGGAGATTTCTTGCATGACCCGCCCCGTCACCCAGCCGGCGCCCGAGGAAGCGACACTTCTGCGCCACGATCGGGAAGGCATCACGACGCTGACCTTAAACCGGCCCAAGCAGTATAACGCCTTGTCCGAGGCGCTGTTAGCGGCGCTGCAGGAGGCCTGGGACGACATCGCCAAGGACGAGTCGGTGCGTGTGGTAATCCTCGCCGGCGCGGGTAAGGCCTTCTGTGCCGGACACGATTTGAAAGAAATGCGCGCCCATCCCGACAGGGAGTACTACCGGGCGCTGTTTCGTCGGTGCAGTGACATGATGCTCACCATGACCCGTATCCCGCAGCCGATCATCGCACGGGTGCACGGCATCGCCACGGCGGCCGGCTGTCAACTCGTCGCCACGAGCGACCTCGCGGTCGCCTCGCGCAACGCAAGCTTCGCCACCTCCGGTATTAACGTCGGTCTGTTCTGCTCAACGCCGGGTGTGCCCTTGAGTCGCAACGTATTACGAAAACACGCGATGGAGATGCTGCTGACCGGAGAGTTTGTCAGCGCCGACGGTGCCGTGGACCTGGGCCTGGTCAACCGCGTGGTCGAGCCCGATGCCCTTGATGAGGAGGTGCTCAAGCTGGCCGACCAGATCGTCGCGCGCTCGCCGGTAGCCGTGCGTACGGGCAAGCAGATGTTTTACCGCCAGATCGACCAGGAGCTCGAAACCGCGTACGAATACGCGTGCGAGGTCATGGCCGAAAACATGATGGCCGAGGACGCCAGCGAAGGCATCGACGCCTTTCTGCAGAAGCGCGATCCCAAGTGGCGCGGCCGCTAATGTCGGTCAAACCATTGTAGCGATCGGCGTCGACAAAGAGCATTGCTGCTAGCATGGGACGTTCTGGGCAACACGGCAGTCCTTATGAGGTCGGCCTAGACAAGGTCGCGGCCAACTACAGTCCGCTTTCGCCGCTCAGCTTCATCGAGCGTGCGGCCGCCGTTTATCCCGATCACGCCGCCGTAGTTCACGGTGAGCAGCGATTCACCTGGTCGCAAACCTACGCACGCTGCCGGCGTTTGGCATCGGCGCTTTCCCGACGCGGTGTCGGTCTCGGGGACACCGTGGCCGTCATGGCGGCGAATATCCCGGCGCTGTACGAGACCCATTTCGGTGTGCCCATGACGGGTGCGGTGCTGAACGCGCTCAATATCCGCCTCGACCCGAAGACCATCGCCTTTATCCTCGATCACGGCGAAGCCAAGATCCTGCTGACCGACAGGGAGTTTTCCGACGTCATCCGCGAGGCCTTGCAGAGCACAAAACGCAAGCCCGCCGTGATTGACATCGATGACCCGCAGGCGGCGGCAGGCGAGCTCATCGGCGAGTTGGGCTACGAGGACCTGCTCGAGTCGGGTGACCCCGAATTCGCCTGGTCCTTGCCGGCCGACGAGTGGCAGGCGATCTCGCTCAATTACACCTCGGGCACCACCGGCAATCCCAAGGGGGTCGTGTACCACCATCGCGGCGCCTATTTAAATGCCATCAGCAATATCCTCGCCTGGGGGATGAGCCAGCACCCGGTGTATTTGTGGACGCTGCCCATGTTCCATTGCAACGGCTGGTGTTTCCCGTGGACGCTGGCAGCGCTGGCAGGTACCAGCGTTTGTCTGCGCAAGGTCAGCGCCAAGGGGATTTACGAGGCAATCGCTCATCATGGCGTCACGCATTTCTGTGGGGCACCGATCGTCTTGAACTTCGTGATCAATGCCAAGCCCGAGGAGCGGCGTGAGTTCGCTCATACGGTCGAGGTCATGACTGCCGCTGCGCCGCCGCCGGCTTCTGTGCTGGCGGCCATGGAGCAGGCGGGTTTCCACATGACCCACGTCTACGGCCTCACGGAGACATACGGACCCGCGGTCGTGTGCGCGTGGAAAGACGAGTGGAATCGCAAATCACCGAGCGAACGCGCGCAGCTGAAGGCCCGTCAAGGGGTCAACTATCACGCCTTGCAAGGTTTGCAGGTGATGGACCCGAAAAGGATGCAGCCCGTGCCTGCCGACGCCCAGACGATGGGCGAAGTGATGTTTCGCGGCAACATCGTCATGAAAGGTTATCTCAAGAATCGCAGCGCAACTGATGAAGCGTTCGCCGGTGGCTGGTTTCACTCGGGTGACCTCGGGGTGATGCATCCCGACGGATACCTGCAACTGAAGGACCGATCCAAAGACGTTATTATTTCCGGCGGTGAGAACATCTCTTCGATCGAGGTCGAAGACGTGCTTTACCGGCATCCGGCCATATTGGAAGCCGCCGTGGTTGCCCGTCCCGACGACAAGTGGGGCGAGACGCCCTGCGCCTTCGTGTTCCTCAAAGACTCCGCGGGCAACGTCAGCGCCGAGGAAATCATCGCGTTCTGTCGCGACAACCTGGCCCACTACAAAGCCCCCAAAACGGTCGTGTTCGGTCCGCTGCCGAAAACCTCGACAGGAAAGATCCAGAAGTTCAAGCTGCGCGAGCAAGCACGCGAGCTCGGCAGCCTGACCGACTGACCCCCTGCGGCAAAGGCATTCGGGTCAACGCGAGGCAGGCGTTCCCGGGGGCCGAACATGCCGCGAGCGCGGGGCACAATCTGGCGATGCAGCTCCTGGTGCACATCTACCGTCAGCGTGTGTACAGCCAAGCGGTAAGCATGGCGCTTGCGGAACAGTGGGCATGCAAAGCCCAGCAGACGCGCGCAGAAGCCTAAGGCTCACGCCGAATACGGACCGGCTTGACGTTTACGTAAACGTTAGCTATCGTGCGGCCCGAGGTTCACTCACATGCCCCTATCGCCCGCCGCGCCCCGCGAACACATCCACCACCGCGCAATCCTGTGCTACGGATACCACCGGCAGGACGGCCTGTGGGACATTGAAGGCCATCTGGTCGACACCAAGAGCTATGCGTTCGTGAATCGTGAGCGTGGCGAGATCAAGCCGGGCGAACCGGTGCATGAGATGTGGCTGCGTGTGACGGTCGACGACGAGCTGGTCGTGCAGGACATCGAGGCGGCCACGGATGCTAGCCCCTTCAGCATTTGTGGTGATATCAGAGAGCAGTTCAAACAGTTACGGGGTGTGCAGATCGGTCGCGGTTGGCGACGCAAGGTAAACCAGGTGCTGGGAGGCGTTAAGGGTTGCACTCACCTGGTCGAGCTGCTGGGACCGGTCGCGACCACGGCCTTTCAGACCATCTACCCGATCAAGTCACGACGCAAGGACGCGCAGCCCTCGGGCAAAAAGCCGCCGATGCTCGACAGCTGTCATGCATTGGCCACCGATGGCGAGATTGTCAGGCTCCACTGGCCGCGCTTTTATAACGGCCCCGAGCAATCGCTGCCTTCCTCGCGCCTGTCGAAAGGGCGGGAATGACTGACAGGCAGGCCAGACGCCGATCATGGCGCGCGAAGTAGACTTCTATTTCGACTTCCTCTCGCCGTTTTGTTACTTCGCGCTCGAGAAGCTCAAGCGCCTGCCTGCCAATACGACCATGAATCTCATACCGGTGCTCTTTGCCGCACTCCTGAAGCACTGGAACCACAAAGGACCGGCCGAGCTGCCGCCGAAACGGCGCTTCACCATGCGCCACGTGCAATGGATGGCACAAAAACACGGCATCGCTTTCGCCATGCCGCCGGCGCATCCCTTCAATCCGCTGGCGGTGCTGCGACTGAGCATTGCGCTTGACAACGAGCCGCGTGCGGTGCGCGAGATTTTTGATTTCATCTGGCGCGAGGGGCATCGGCCAGACGAGCCCGAGAGTTGGCACGAGCTGACCGCGCGCCTCAATGTTGCCGATGCCGACTCGCGCATCGCGGCAACAGCCGTCAAGGAGCAGCTACGGCGTAACGGCGAGCAGGCAGTGGCCCGCGACGTGTTCGGCGTGCCGACGTTTATCGTCGACAACGAGCTTTTCTGGGGCTACGACGCGGCCGACTTTTTGCTCGACTACCTGCACGACCCGACCCTGTTACAGACCGCCGAGATGCGCCGCGCCACCGAGCTGCCGATCGGTATTGCACGACACCCCTAGAATTCAACCCCAACTACTCAACGCAGAAGCGGTACAGGGAGGTGCCGTTTGCGGACCTGACGACGGAATCGCGCCAAGACGCAAAGTTTTCCAAGTCGGGCCCTAACTAGTTCTAGCGCTCCGCCGCCCAGCCACGCAGATTGCCCTGATACGCAAAAACCGAAAGGTTTTTGATCGAGGCTCCTCTGCGTTCTTTGCGCCTCTGCGTCTTTGCGTTGGATGTTTTACTCACTTCGGCTGCATGCGGATGGCGCCATCGAGACGGATGGAACAACCGTTGATCATTTCGTTGTCGATGATGTGCATCACGAGCTTGGAGTACTCGTCCGGCCGACCGAAACGCTTGGGGAACGGCACCTGTTGTGCCAGGCTGTCCTGGACTTCCGGGGGCATGCCGAGCAGCATGGGTGTACCGATGAGACCCGGGATGATCGTCACCACGCGTATGCCGACGCTGGCGAACTCGCGCGCCGCCGGCAGCGTCATCGACACGACACCGCCTTTGGACGCGCTATAGCCTGCCTGTCCAATCTGTCCTTCGAAGGCGGCGATCGAGGCGGTGAAAATAATCACACCGCGGCCGCCGCTCTCGGTCAGCGGATCAAGCCCGTACATGTCGGCCGCCGCCAGGCGGGTGATGTTGAAGGTGCCCACCAGATTGACGTCGATGGCGCGCTTGAAGTCCTCGAGCGGCATCGGACCCTGGCGACCGACGATGCGCTTCGCCGGCGCGATGCCCGCACAGTTGATACATACGCGCGCAGGGCCATGCGCCTCGCGCGCCTTGGCAACCGCTGCCTCACCGCTGGCGGCATCTGTCACATCGCATTTAACCGCGAGACCGCCGATTTCCTTGGCAACGGCTTGTGCACCCTCGACATTCACATCCAACAACGCGACTTTTGCGCCCGCCTTCGCCAGGAACCTTGCCGTCTCCGCACCCATGCCGGAACCGCCACCGGTGACAATGGCTGCACAACCTTTGACGTCCATAGTGCTCCTCCCCGTAGTCAAATTAAACGCTCAACCGAGCGAGCGCGCCTGAATCCGCGCAGCGTATAGCGCTCACTCGCGATAGAGAATCATTTGTGTGGACCTGAACAAGGCCAGGGTGCGATCTTCCGCCTCGTTCATGACCTTGGCATCCCATACCTGCGTGCGCCGACCGCCGTGCACGAGCTGCGCGCGGCACACGATGATTCCTTCACGCGTGCTGCCAAGAAAATTCGACTTCAGCTCGATCGTCGTGAAGTTGGCCGCACCCTCGGGCAGATGGGCCAGGGTTCCATTGCCGCAGCAGGTGTCGGCGAGCGCGATAATCGTCGCTGCATGCACGTAGCCGTTAGGCGCCATGTGGTCCGAGCGCAGCTTCAAGCGCCCGGCTACCCCACCCTTTTCCAGCATGAAGAACTCGACACCCAATACGCCGGGCAGTGAGCCCTGAATACGTTTGTTCGCATCCTCGAACGTGAAGGCCAACGTTGGTATCCTCGCCGCGGGTGAGCCGCGCAATCAGCGGGTTGGTGCCAATAGCGAACTTAAACTAGCCGCTTTCGCGAGCGGATGCAAACACCGATATAATCGGCATTCACGCGCTCGGAGGCAACGGAATCTTGCAACGCGAATCGATGGAATACGATGTCGTAATCGTCGGCGCCGGCCCATCGGGACTCGCGGCGGCGATTCGACTCAAACAATTGACGGCTGAGCACAACCACGACGTCAGCGTGTGTATCGTCGAGAAAGGCTCGGAGGTGGGCGCGCATATCCTTTCCGGCGCCGTGCTCGAGCCAGTTGCGCTGAACGAGCTGATCCCCGACTGGAAGCAAAAGGGTGCGCCGCTGCATACGTCCGCAAGCAGTGAGCGCTTTGTCTATTTGACGCCAACGCGGGCATGGCGCCTGCCTACCCCGCCGCAGATGCGCAACGAGGGCAATTACATCATCAGCCTCGGCAATCTATGTCGCTGGTTAGCCGAGCAAGCAGAGGCGCTTGGCGTGGAGATCTACCCGGGCTTTGCCGCCGCCGAGGTGCTGTATGACGACAAGGGCCGCGTGCGCGGTGTTGCCACCGGAAACATGGGTGTCGACCGTAACGGTCAGCAGACGGCGAACTATCAACCCGGGGTCGAGCTTCATGCACGCTATACGCTGTTCGCCGAGGGTTGCCGCGGCTCGCTGACCAAGACATTGTTCGAGCGTTTCGGATTGCGCGAGGGGGTCGACCCCCAGACTTACGGCATCGGTCTGAAAGAGCTTTGGGAGGTCGATCCGGCCCAACATCGGCCCGGACTGGTGATGCATACGATTGGCTGGCCGCTCGACACACGCACCTACGGGGGGTCGTTTATCTATCATATGGAAAAGAATCAGGTGGCTGTCGGATTCGTCGTCGGCCTCGATTACCGCAACCCCTATCTCAGCCCCTACGATGAGTTCCAACGCTTCAAGACCCACCCCTCGATTCGTCCAACCTTCGCCGCAGGGAAACGGATCGCCTATGGCGCGCGTTCCTTAAGCGAAGGCGGACTGCAATCCATTCCCAAACTGACGTTCCCGGGCGGGGCCCTGATCGGCGACTGCGCCGGGTTCCTGAACGTGGCAAAGATCAAGGGGACGCACACGGCCATGAAGTCTGGCATGAGCGCGGCCGAGGCTGCATTCGACGCCTTGCGTTCGGGCAGCGACACCGAGCTCGGCGACTACCCGGCTCGCCTCAAGCAAAGCTGGGTGTGGGACGAGCTCTATCGCGTACGCAACATCCGACCGGCCTTTCACTGGGGACTGTATGCCGCCCTCGCTTATAGTGGACTGGACACCTACGTGCTGCGCGGGCGCGCGCCGTGGACGCTGCACCACCATGCCGACCACAACACACTCAGAAAGGCCCGCGACTGCCGCCCCATCGCCTATCCCAAATACGACGGCGAGCTCACCTTCGACAAGATGTCGTCGGTGTACCTCTCGAGCACGAACCACGAAGAGAACCAGCCCACGCACCTGCAGTTGCGGGATCCGGCCGTGGCGATCGAGATCAACTTGAAGGAATACGATGCACCGGAGCAACGTTATTGTCCGGCTGGCGTCTATGAAATCGTGCGCGATGATGACGGCGCGAATCCGCGCTTACAGATCAACGCACCGAACTGCGTGCACTGCAAGACCTGCGACATCAAGGACCCCACCCAGAACATCAACTGGGTCGTCCCCGAGGGCGGCGGCGGACCGAATTACCCGAATATGTGAGGCGTGCGCATGCCGGCATCGGTGGCTGCACGTGCCCGGTGTGGCGAGGCCGCTGCGCAGCGCCAGCAGCGCGCGCATCTATCGCCGAGCGGGCCGGCAACGTAGATACTGGTTCGGATAAGGGGCCTCAGCACCAAGCGCGGCAGCAGCGTGCCATGCCCAGTGCGGGTCGTACAACATGCCGCGGGCGAGCGCCACTATGTCGGCCTTGCCGCTCGCGATGATGTCCTCGGCTTGTTGCGGCTCCGTGATCAAGCCGACGGCGATGGTTACCATGCCCGTCGCTGCTCGCACGCGCTCCGCAAACGGCACCTGATAGCCCGGTCCGACCGGAATGCTGTCCGGCGGCGCCATGCCGCCGCTCGACACATCGATCCAATCGCAGCCGCGCGCCTTGAGCTCATGGGCCAAGCTTACCGTGTCCTCGAGCGTCCATCCGCCGTCGATCCAGTCGGTCGCCGACACCCGCATACCCACCGGCTTGTCGGGCGGCCAAACGGCGCGTACCGCGTCGAACACTTCGAGCGGAAAGCGCATACGATTCTCGAGCGAGCCCCCGTACTCGTCGTCGCGTCGGTTGCTGAGCGGCGACAAGAACTCGTGCAGCAAGTAACCATGGGCGCCGTGCAGCTCGACCGCATCAAAACCAATGCGCGCGGCGCGGCGGGCGGCGCTGGCAAAGGCCTCGACGAGCGATCGAATCTCATCACGCTCAAGCGCCTTGGGGACCGCGGCGTCCGCGCTCGCGGCGATGGCTGACGGCGCCACCGTCTGCCAACCACCTGTGTCGATCGTCAGCGGATCGCGCCCTTCCCAGGGTGGCCGGGTCGAGGCCTTGCGGCCGGCGTGCGCGAGCTGGATCGCCAGCTTGGCGCTGCCGTACTGTCGGCAAAAATCCACCACACGCTGCAACGCCTGCTCATTGGCGTCGCTGTAGAGGCCGAGGCAACGGGGACTGATGCGGCCACGCGCTTCGACGTTCGTCATCTCCACCGTCAGCAAGCCCACGCCGGCTACCGCAAACTGCCCCAAGTGCATGAGATGCCAGTCGCTGGCGCAACCATCGCTGCCCGAGTACTGACACATGGGCGAGACCATGATGCGGTTTTCGAGCTTGAGCTCTCGCAGCGTAATCGGTGTAAACAGTTTGCTACCCACAGTTTTACGCCCTTTCAGGAATACCTAATAAGGCCTGTCGCCGGCCAACGCGCAATATTCGCCAGCCGGCGCAGCTAAATCAAGAATACCACCAGGATCAGTCATTTTTCGCTTGCGCTTGACCCGGTTGCGACAGGATCCGGTATAGTGAGCCTCGCCGTCTTCCGGCCCGGCACCCAACGAACCAGCGAATGCTCGACCCGCCTCACTGACTTATGCGCAGTATCCACGCCCGCTTGACTGAAGGCTCGGTCTCACGGCACCTCTTTGACCTCACCCTGCCGATGATCTGGGGCCTTCTGGCGATTATGGCGTTTAATGCCACCGACACCTGGTTTGTGGCCCAGCTCGGTACCCGCGAGCTCGCCGCCATGAGCTTCACGTTCCCGGTGGTCATGGTTCTGATCAGCCTGGGCATCGGCTTGATGGCCGGTACATCGTCGGTGCTGGCGCGAGTGATCGGACAACGCGATCACGATCGCATCCGACGCATCACCACGGATGCGCTGGTACTGTCGGCGCTGCTGTCTCTGCTGGTGACCTTGACGGGCCTGCTGACGTTCGAGCCCCTTTTTCGCCTGCTCGGGGCGAGTCCTGAGCTCGTGCCGTTGATCGGCGACTACATGACTACCTGGTATGCCGGTTATGTGTTCTTGCTGGTGCCGATGGTAGGCATGGGGGCTATCCGCGCCACCGGCGACAGCAGATTTCAAAGCCGGCTGCTGATCGCCGCGGCGGTAATCAACCTGATCCTCGACCCCTTGCTGATTTTCGGCTGGCTCGGTTTCCCGCGCCTGGAGATCCAGGGCGCGGCGATCGCCACGGTGGTAGCGCGCGCCATGACGCTTGTCGCCGGGTTCTACTTCCTGCAGTTCAAGATGCCGATGATCACCTATACCTGGCCGCGCTGGGCGGAGGTGTGGAGATCGTGGAAGGGCGTGCTTCACGTCGGCCTGCCGGCAACCGGCACCAATATCATTATCCCCCTCTCCACGGGCGTGATCGTCGCACTTGTCGCCGGCTTCGGCAATGATGCGGTCGCGGGTTTCGGTGTGGCCGTACGCATCGAAGGCATCGCGCTGGTGATTTTCTATGCGATGTCGGCCGTCATCGGACCCTTCGTCGGCCAAAACCTGGGCGCGGGCAAAAGCGAACGTATTCGCGAGGCCATGAAGCTAACCGCCTTGTTCTGTATGGGTCTCGGTGCGTGCATAGCGATTGCGCTGGCTTTCGGCGCCGAGTGGCTGACACGCCTCTTCAACGAAGAGCCGGCGGTCGTCGGGGTGAGCACAAGTTACTTGTATCTCGTGCCACTCAGTTATGGCACAGCCGGCATCATCATGGTGGTCAACGCCGCCTTCAATGGCCTGGGACGGCCGCTGCCAGCGGTCGTGATCTCACTGACGAGGATGGGCGCGCTCTATATCCCTCTGGCGTATGCCGGTGCCCGCTTATTCGGCGTCACCGGCATTCTTGTGGCCGCTACCTTGTCGAATCTGCTGGTCGGCGCCGCGGCCTTTGCCTGGAACTGGCGCATCTGCCGACAGCAAGGCACGGCGGAGCCAGATCTTCGCGAGCCGCGCGCGCCCGGCAGTGACGTCAGCGGTGCTTGAAGTTGGGCTTGCGCTTTTCGACAAAGGCCGCCATGCCTTCTTTCTGGTCCTCGGTCGCAAACATCGAGTGAAATAACCGGCGCTCAAAGCGCACGCCTTCGGCCAGTGTCGTTTCGTAGGCGCGATTGATCGTTTCCTTGATCATCATCACCACGGGCCGTGAATAACTGGCGATCGTTTCTGCCGTCTTCACGGCTTCCTCGAGCAGCGCCGCCGCGGCAACGACTCGGCTGACCAGGCCGGCGCGCTCGGCTTCTGTGGCGTCGATCATGCGCCCGGTCAGGCACAACTCCATCGCCTTGGGCTTGCCCACCCAGCGCGGCAGACGCTGGGTGCCGCCTATACCGGGCATGATGCCCAGAGTCACCTCGGGCTGACCGAATTTGGCGTCATCCGCGGCGAGGATCACATCGCACATCATCGCAAGCTCGCAACCCCCTCCCAGCGCGTAGCCGCGGACCGCAGCCACCACCGGTTTGCGAAAGTTAGCCAGGCGTTCCCAGCCCACGGTAACGAAATCGGACAGATAGGCGTCCATGTAGCTCTTGTCCTTCATTTCCTTGATATCGGCACCGGCAGCGAACGCCTTCTCGCTACCGGTCAGCACCACCGCGCCAATGTCGGCATCGGCCTCGAACCCATCCAAGGCACGCCCCAGCTCCGCCATTAACGCGCTCGATAGCGCATTCAACGCCTTCGGCCGGTTCAAGGTGATGAGGCCGACGGCGCCGCGTTTTTCGACCAGAATGTTTTCGTAGTCCATACGGCTTTCCTGTCCCGATTAGAATTGATCGTCCGCAAGCTCGAGCGTGGCGCCGGAACCGCGGGTGATCACCTGCAGCAGGGCGCTCGCCTGCGGCATGATCTGCTCGGCGTAGAACCGGGCCGTGACCAGCTTCGCTTCGTAAAACTCAACGTCTCCGGCTTCGCCCTCGAGCTTGCGGTGGGCGGCTAAGGCCGCGCGCGCCATCTGCCAACCGCCAGCGACCGTCCCGAGCAAGCGCAAGTAAGGCACGGAGGCGGCTGCCGGCAGCCGCGGATCACGTTCGTGTGATGCGAGCAGCCAATCGGTCGCCTCGGAGAACACCTCGATCCCATCGACCAACGCGTTGCGGACATCGTTCACGGCACGGTTCGACACGCGGGCAAGCTCGCCCGTATCGTCTTTCATGGTGTCGATGAGCTCGCGTGCCGCAACACCTCCGTTGCGAATGACTTTTCTGCCCACCAGATCATTGGCTTGAATGCCGGTGGTGCCTTCGTAGATCGTGGTAATGCGCGCATCGCGCAGATGCTGGCTCGCGCCCGTTTCCTCGATGTAACCCATGCCGCCATGCACTTGCACGCCCAGGGACGCGATCTCCACGGCGAGCTCGGTGCACCAACCCTTGACCACCGGGGTTAGCAAATCAACCAGATCGTGCTGGCGACGGCGCTCGTCCTCGTCGGGCTCGTGCAGGGAGCGATCAAAGGCTGCCGCGGCCACATAGGCAAGCGCGCGCATGGCTTCTATTTGCGCCTTCATGGTCATCAACATGCGCCGCACGTCGGGATGATGAATGATCGTGGTGCGCTCATCCGCCGGCCCATTCAGCGCACGACCCTGGACGCGTTCCTTGGCGTAGGCACGCGCCTGCTGGTAAGCACGCTCGGCGATGCCCAGACCCTCCACACCGACACCCAAGCGCGCCAGATTCATCATGGTGAACATGTATTCGAGGCCCCGGTTTTTCTCGCCCACGAGGTATCCCGTAGCCGCACCGCTGTCGCCGAAAGCAAGCACCGCCGTCGGGCTGGCATTGATGCCGAGCTTGTGCTCCAACGACACGCAGCGAACGTCGTTGCGCTCGTGTAGCTTCCCGTCCTTCGTCACCGTATGTTTCGGCACGATGAAAAGAGAGATGCCCTTGACACCCGCTGGGGCGTCGGGCAAACGCGCCAGCACCATGTGCACGATGTTGTCTGTCAGATCGTGATCGCCGTAGGTGATAAAGATCTTCTGTCCCGAGATGAGATAGTGATCGCCTTGCGGCACCGCTTTGGTGCGCACGGCGCTCAGGTCCGAGCCCGCCTGGGGCTCGGTGAGATTCATGGTTCCCGTCCATTCGCCCGAAATGAGGGGCGGCAGGTAAAGGGCCTTTTGCTCCGCCGACCCGTGCGTGACGATCGCCTCCACGGCCGCCTGGGTCAGCATCGGGCACAAGCTGAAGGCCATATTGGCCGCGTGCCACATCTCATTGACGGCGGTCGCCACCAACCAGGGCAAGCCTTGTCCGCCGTAGTCGGGCGTCAAGGGCAACCCGTTCCAACCGCCCTCGACAAATTTGCGATACGCCTCTTTCCAGCCTGCAGGCGTTCGCACCTCGCCATCGACGGCGTGGGATCCGTCGCGGTCGCCGATCTGATTGAGCGGCGCCAGAACCTCGGCGGCCAGCTTTCCTGCTTCCTCCAAGACCGCGCTGACGAGGTCCGGGGTCGCCTGCTCGTAGCCCGGCAAACCGGCGATCCGCGCGAGGTCTGCAAGCTCGGTCAGGACGAATTCCATGTCACGGATCGGCGCGGTGTAGCTCATGACACAACAACTCCTTGAGGTCGTTAAGGAAATATAGTTGCCTCGATGGCACGCAGTGTAAGCGATCCGGCGTGACGCCGGCTACCGCTGGCTATATCACGCCGGCGGCTTCCAGCTCGGTGATGCTTAGCTCGCTGTATCCGGCCTCGGCGAGAATCTCTCGGCTGTGCTCACCGTGCCCCGGCGCCGGGTGCTCGATGCTGAAGGCAAACTCGCTGAACTTCACCGGGAACGCGAGCTGCGGCACGTTGCCCTCGGTCGGATGCTCGTCGACGACGAAGATTTCGCGCGCTTGAAGCTGCTCATTGCGCATGCACTGCGAGAGCGTCAACACCGGTGCGACACAGCAGTCTACATCCGCAAATCGCTCAACCCAGTGAGCCTGTGTGTCGGCGCGAAAGATTGCCGCGACTTCATGGCGCACGGCATCGGCCTCAGCGCCGTACACCCAGTGCTTGTCGATCAGATCCGGCCGTTTCACGCTCTCGCAGAAAGTCCGCCAGAACTTGTGCTCAAGCGCACCGAGCGCCATGTAGCGGTCATCGGCCGTCGCGTAGAGCCCGTAGCACGGCAGTCCCCCGGAGATAAAATCCTCGCCGCGCGGACGCGTTGCGCCCGTTTCCGCCTGCGCGATCATCGGTATCAGGCTGTGCGCCAACGCGCAGTCCGTCATGGACACATCGACATAGCGCCCAAGCCCCGTGCGCTGAGCGTCGACCAACGCCGCTAGGATACCCATCACGCTGCTCAAGCTACCGCCGACGAGGTCGGCGATCTGGAAGTTCGGCACGACCGGCGGGCCGCCAGGCGCACCGATCTGATCGCTGATGCCGGCATACGCGCAGTAATTGATATCGTGACCCGCCCTTTGGCGGTAGGGACCCGTCTGACCATATCCGCTAATCGAGCAATAGACGATGCGTGGATTCACAGCGCGCACGGGCTCGTAGCCGATTTGTAGCCGATCTACCACTCCGGGTCTAAAGCTTTCGACAATGACATCGGCATCGGCCGCCAGCTTGAGGAAGACCTCGCGCCCCTGCGGCTGCTTGAGATCCAATTTGAGGCCACGCTTGTTTCGATTCATGATCAGGAAACGCAGCGACGTTTGCTTGCGCCGCGGCCCCCAGTGCCGCGAGTAATCGCCCTGAGCCGGGTCTTCGATCTTGATCACGTCTGCACCCATGTCGCCGAGGTGCAGCGTGCATACCGCACCTGGCAACAATCGTGTCAGGTCCAACACTCGTATCCCTGCAAGTGGCTTCGCGCGCATCGTTGACGTGCCTTCCGAAGTTATACGTGTACCGATAATGGTGCCGCCCCTTAATGGCTTGTAAGCCGTTAGCAGGCGTAAGCCAACGACAGCTTATCAGAGCATCGAGCTCGCAGCCGAAACATTCGGCCACCGATTTTTATTTCTGTCTCGCAAACGATTTCCTAAACAACACTTTCGGTCAAAGAAATTTTCATTTTGATCCGACGCGCAATGATCATCGTGCACACGGCGCGACTGGGCGCACGGGTCCTTGTCGCCCGCGACCGCCGTGGTGGTCGCGCGCCCGATGGCACGCCCCGCCGACGCCGCAGCGGGTTAATAAAAACTATTTATTTCAATGGCTTAGAAAATTGCCCGACTGACGTTTTTGGGCCAAATGTTGCCCTCCTCGGTCGCTGGCGGGCGGCCCGACGGGCCCCCACAGCGCTCCAATCGTCTCAGACGGGACCGCTGCACCCCCCCTTGCTCGAAGGCCCGGTCGAACGCTTCCATAACTACATGATTTCAATACTGATAATTTGGGGTCCCTGGGTGCTCGTCGAACTGGCACGCCGCTTGCGTTGCACTAGTAGATACCCGCGGGAGACGGGTAGCTGACATCCGCAGGGAGGCGCGAGGAGACGATGAGATGGCCTAGCTGAAGACGCGAAACACCGCACACCGATAAGGGCTGCCTTGCCGAAAGGCAAGGTTCGCAAAGCCGGAGCCTACGTCCGATGAGGATAAGGCCGACCCGGTTGCCGAAGTGGAAAGAGACCGAAGGTCTCGAGGCCTGCCCTTGTCGAGGAGCAGGCCTTTTTTTTGTACAGCCTGGCTTTAACGGAACAGTGATTACGAACGGAACAGTGAGCACGACCGCCTTGGGACAAGGCCATCGACGTGACGTCGACTCGCATTCGACGCATGTCGTGCGTGCGTCTGCCATTCTCGGAAAAACGCTAAAAGCCTGGCTGCGTAAGCCGCTGTTGGTACTGTTTTCGTATTTCCTCCTCGCGTCACCAGCAGCATTCGCGGCCGTTGCGGTTGATACCACCTCGACCTCCAGCTTTAACGGCAATAGCACGAACAAGGACCATACGACTTCCGGTGTGAATCGATTGATGCTGGTGGGCGTTTCGATCCAGACGGAAGCCGGAGCTCCCTCCGTCAGCTCCATCACCTACAACTCCCTCCCGCTGTTTCAGGTAGGCACGCCGATCTCGTCGAGCGACGCGAAGACGCGCGTCGAGATTTGGGCGCTGGTGGGGCCACCGGTCGGCACCTACAACGTTCTAGTGACTTTGACAGGCGCTGCCGACGGCGGGACCGTCGGTATAACCACCTTCACTGGTGTTGATCAGGCAACACCGCTGGGCGCCGCGGCATATGCGACCGCGGATACCGGCAATCCCACCGTGACGGTCAACGATACCGCAGTCGGTGAACTGGTATTCGACACCCTCGTCCAGGAATCGAGCTCCGACGAGATACTCGACCCGGGTCCGGGTCAAACTGAACTCTGGGAGGAATTCAGCACGCCCGCAAACGGCGCCGGCAGCATCGAGAATGGCGCGGCATCCCCCGTCGTCATGTCTTGGACGTCCAGTACCACGAGCGAGAAATGGGTCATGGGCGGCGTATCCATCAAACCCGACACCGCCATCGCGCACTGGCCACTTGACGAGGGTGCGGGTCAGACGGCCAACGACGTCTCGGGTAATGGCAACGACGGCACCCTCGGCACCACCGCCGGGGCCGATGCCCAGGACCCGACCTGGCAATGTTCCCCCAGCGTTCTCAACTTTGACGGGATCGACGACGAGGTCCGTCTCACCAATGTCACCATTGGCGACCGTGCCGCCTTTACGATCAGCGCCTGGATCAGAGTGGGTCCCGATACAGCCGACCAGCGAACCATTTACAGCGAGGGTGATACCACACAAAAGGAGTATCTCTTTCTGTACGTGGATGACAGCACCAATAACGTCAGATTTTATTCTGAGGATAATCCCGGCACCAATTTTGCGCAGCTTCAGGGCACGTCGAACGTCGAAGATAATTTTTGGCATCACGTCACCGTGGTGCAGCGCTCGAAAACCGACCGCGAGCTGTATGTCGATGGCCTGTCGGAGGACACCGATACCAATAATGCGGGCACTTACACCTTCGATACGGCCTCGATTGGATTATTGAGAACTAACTGGCCACCATTGACGGCTGTGGATCCCTTCCTTGGATTGATCGATGATGTCCGCATCTATGACCGCGCACTGAGCCAGGCCGAGATCACCGCCCTGGCCGCCTCGCCACCGGCGGGCGGCTGCGGGTTCGCCCCCGCCGTCACCTCGGCACTGGCCGAGATTGCCCCCAATGATGTGACGACGGGCTCGACGGGCAATGCCTTCACCTACGACATCTTGCCCACCATCAATGTGGGCGACTCGGGGGTC
>CAYGAS010000079.1:0-3030 GCA_964347935.1 uncultured Nitrospiraceae bacterium
ACGCCCAAGAAGGTTGGCCAAAATCTGAAGTACGACATGATCGTGCTGGGTCATTATGGCGTGCAGCTAGAAGGCATCGCCTTCGACACCATGCTCGAGTCCTATGTGCTCAACAGCACCGCCTCGCGCCATGACATGGACAGCCTCGCGTTGAAGTATCTCGGTTACAAGACGCTGAAGTACGAAGATGTAACCGGTAAAGGCAAGAATCAGCTCAATTTCAGCGAGGTGGCGGTCGAGCAAGCGGCCCAGTACGCCGCCGAGGACGCAGATGTCACCTTGCGTCTACATGAGCATCTGTGGCCACGGTTGCAAGAGCTCAGAGAGCTGCAATCACTGCTCGCGGATATGGAGATGCCGTTGCTAGCGGTTTTGGCGCGCATGCAACGCACGGGCGTGAAGATCGATGCGCAGATGTTGCGCGTTCAAAGTGATGAGCTCGCCAAACGCATGCTCGAGCTCGAGCGTGAAGCGCACGAGATCGCGGGTCAGCCATTCAATCTGGAGTCGCCCAAGCAGATCCAAGAGGTGTTCTACGAGAAGTTAGGGTTGCCGGTTTTGAAGAAGACGCCGAAGGGCCAACCGTCGACCGCGGAAGATGTGCTGCAGGAGCTGGCGTTGGACTACCCGTTGCCACGCGTGCTTCTCGAGTACCGCGGTTTGAGCAAGCTCAAGTCTACCTACACCGACAAGCTGCCGGAGATGGTGAACCCCGACACGGGTCGCGTGCATACCTCGTATCATCAGGCGGTCGCCGCGACCGGACGACTGTCTTCAAGCGATCCCAATTTGCAGAACATCCCCGTGCGCACGCCGGAAGGCCGGCGAATTCGCCAAGCCTTTGTCGCCGATCCCGGCTACAAGCTCCTGTCCGCGGATTACTCGCAAATCGAACTGCGCATCATGGCGCATTTGTCGGGCGACCGGGGTTTGCAACACGCCTTTGCCGAGGGCGTCGACATCCACCGGGCCACCGCCGCCGAGGTGTTCGGGGTGGAATCCGCGCATGTGAGCGACGAGATGCGTCGGCATGCGAAGGCGATCAACTTCGGTCTGATCTATGGCATGTCGGCCTTTGGTCTGGCGCGGCAACTCAAGATCGATCGCGCAACCGCGCAGGAATATGTGGACCTCTATTTCACGCGCTACCCGGGTGTTAAGTCCTTCATGGACCGCACGCGCGCGCA
The DNA here is from genome assembly GCA_964347935.1 of uncultured Nitrospiraceae bacterium. Taxonomy (GTDB): domain Bacteria; phylum Pseudomonadota; class Gammaproteobacteria; order Acidiferrobacterales; family SPGG2; genus SZUA-472. The sequence continues at coordinate 1,188 of CAYGAS010000079.1, forward strand.
GGCGCGTGAGCAGGGCTATGTCGAGACCGTGTTCGGCCGGCGCCTGTACGCACAGGACATCAACGCGAGCAATCAGGCACGGCGTCAATATGCCGAGCGGGCGGCGATCAATGCGCCGATGCAGGGTACCGCCGCCGATCTGATCAAGCTGGCGATGTTGGCAGTTGACCGCTGGATTACCAGCGCCGGCGTCGATGTCAGGATGATCATGCAAGTCCATGACGAGCTCGTGTTCGAGGTCGCGGAATCGGAGCTCGAAAGCGCGCGCGAGCAGATTGGTGCTCGCATGACCTCCGCGGCTACGCTGGCCGTGCCGCTAGTCGTGGACATCGGCGTCGGTGAAAACTGGGACGAGGCGCACTAGCCGAGCGCAATATCCATCCCCACAGTCTGTAGCACTATCGCCGAGCGGCCGGCGTGCGAACTTTATCGCGCGGGAGTAGTCTATAGGTTCGAGCGGCTTGCCGCTCTCCTGCCCGCTCCTCCTCCCTGAGCGGGTATGACTGGAATGCTCTGCTTTGCGTTCCAGGAACGTTAGGCCCCGGGCTCTCTCCCCTTGTTTGCCGGGGCTTTTTTTTGTGTAGCCGCCGAGATCGCCAACCACCGTGCCAACCTGCGTCGCGCCTCGGCGACGCCCTCGTACCTGAGCGCCGAAAATAGCTGCACCGATGCGCTCGGAGCGAGCTTGCCAAGGGTCTGCTCGACTTGCTTACCTGCTGCGCTGCTGTCGCTTCGCTTGAGCTTGTCGCACTTGTTCAACAGCACGTGCGCAGAAACCTGACTTTCGTGGCACCAGCCGAGCAGTTCGGTATCGTGCGCGGTCAGGCCGCGGCGGATGTCGACGACCAGCACCAGCCCGCGCAGCGAGACGCGCGCCTGCAGGTAACGCGCGAGCAGATGCTGCCACTGGCGCTGCATGGTTTGCGACACCCGCGCGTAACCAAAGCCGGGCAGGTCCACCAAGCGGTGCTCATCATCGATGAAGTAGACATTAATGGCCGTCGTCCGACCGGGGGTTTTGCTCGTGCGGGCAAGGGCCCTGCGCCCGGTGATCGCGTTGATGGCACTCGATTTGCCGGCATTGGAGCGACCGACAAACGCCACCTCCGCACCGGTGTCGGGTGGTAGCTGGCCGAGGGTCACCGCACTCAAGCCGAAGCGGATGTGGCCAAAAGGGTTGGTCATGGCCATTGCAGAAAAATTGACCCGCTAGGGTCCTGTTGGTATATAGGACGCTTTTTGCGGCTCGCGCGGCACACAGTCCAACGACTGTGAATCCCTGGCGTTCTACCTGTTCGGCGGCCGACCACAAGTGCGCTTGCCGTAGCCGTCACAGTCGGCTCTCGGGGCCGGCCTCTTTGGAGGACCAAAGAATGAAAAACGTTGTAGGACTTGCCTTCATGGCATCGCTGTTGGCGTGCACGATGGTGTATGCGGGCGGAGATGCGGCCGCCGGAAAGGCCAAGTCCGCTGCTTGCGCTGCCTGTCATGGACCAGATGGTAACAGCCCCAACCCGGAGTGGCCGAAGCTTGCCGGACAACATCCGGCCTACCTCGTCCAGCAATTGCGCGCCTTTAAGGGGGGACACCGGCAGAATGCGATGATGGCCCCCATGGCCCAGAATCTGTCGGAGCAGGACATGCTGGATCTGGCCGCATACTTCGCCAGCCAGGCGCTCCAGTCTACGGGGGCAGCAGACGCCGAGTTGGCCGAACAGGGACAGCGGTTGTATCGGGGCGGCATTGCCAAGCGACAGGTCGCGGCGTGCATGGGTTGCCACGGACCTGCCGGACAGGGTATCCCCCCGCGCTTTCCACGCCTATCAGGGCAGCACGCGGCCTA
>CAYGAS010000080.1:0-1905 GCA_964347935.1 uncultured Nitrospiraceae bacterium
CGTCGCGTCAGTGGCGCGGTCGAGACGCTCGATCCAGACCTGCACCTGCTCGAGGTAGCCCGCCTGCGGCGAGATCGCCAGCACCGCATTCAGGCGCTCCATCGGCATGAAGCGCAGCATGCCGGCGAGGGCGCCCATCCCCTGGGTGCCGAGCAGCTCGTCCAGCTCCTCGATCATGGTCTGGGGATCGACCGCCGTCAGCGGGAACAATCCCACGGACATGCCTTTCAACTGATCGACATCGAAGATCTTCACCGTCTTCAGCACGTGCGCCAGCTCCACCTGGGTGCCGGCGACCATGAGGAAGTTGCGCTTGTTGTCGACCTGGACGATGCCGTTGCTCGGCTTGATCGGCTCGAGGATCTTCTGCATCTCGCTGGCAGCGATGTACTTGAGCGGGATGACCAGCATCTGAAAACCGCGGTCGCGGAACAGGCGCACGTCCGGGCTGACGGCGCTCGACAAGGCCTCGCCTTGGGGAACGATCTTGTACAGGTCGTTCGACCTGATCAGCACCGCCCCCTTCATGCGCAGCAGCGCCTCCAGCGTCGGAATCAAGCTGTTGCGCGAGAGCGGCGCGCTCGTCTGCAGATAGACCTTGCCCTTGACCTTCTCGTCGATGGCGTAATTCAGCTTGAGGATGTCGCCGAGTATGCTCTTGACCACCTCGTCGATGTCCGAGCCCTGGAAGTTGAGCGTGACGTCGCCGCCGTCCCCGATCGCGTAGGCCGGGCGGCGCGCCGCCTGCTCATCGACGAACGCGCCGCTGCCGCGGAACAGTTCCCCCGTCGGCGGCTTGGTCCGCGCCTCGTCAAAGCTGATGTTGTCGTCGCGCCCGAACACGTCGGGCTCTGTCGCCGCGGCGCTAGCCGCCTTCTCGCCCGCTTGCGCCGGCGGCGCGGGCCGCTCGCTCGCCGGCGGCGTGGCGGGGGTGGCGCAGCCCGCCGCGAGCGCGGCCGCGAGGATCATCAGGAAACGCATGTGGCGGTAAAGGGGTCGCATTACATCACCTCGTCTTCGCCCCCGGCGCGGGCGACGCGCCGGGGCGCGGCTGTTCTTGCGCCTGCGGGTGCAGCAGCATTTCGTGGCTCGCCTCGCCCTTGCCGAAGGTGATGCCATCGGCGCGAATCTCCACCAGCGCCCACGGGCCGAGCTTTTCGCCCGGCGCCAGACGCAGGGTCTGACGCTGGCGCTTGTCGTGGATGATGGCGAGGCTGCCGCTCGCCGTCTTGACGATCCCCGCGAGCTCGAGCTGGTCGAACTGCACCGGGGTCTCCGCCGCGGGCTCGGGTTTCGGCGGCGGCCGGCGCGAGACGTCGAACAGCGGCCGCTCGATGACCTCGGCGAACTCCGCCAGCGGCGGGAAGTTGATGACCGCTTTGGGCAGTGGGGCGAGCGGCCCCTTGGCGCGCGCGGCCACGGGGACACCCTTGGCCTCGGCGCTGCCGAAGCCGCTGTACAGCTGCAGGCCAATGACGGCCAGCAGGCCCGCGCTGAGCGCGGCCAACACCCAGCTCAAGACACCGACGCGCTGCAGCCACGCCTTCATGGCGCGCGCCTCCGCATGTAGCCGCTCGCCTCGAAGCTGATCTGCAGCGGCACCGTCGGTGCGGTTTGCTTGCCACGTCTGACAAAGGCGCGCCCGCTGCGGCGGATCGACACGTTGTCGAGCAACAGCATCGGGCGGCCGGTCTCGAGCCCGTAGAGCACCTTTTGCAGCGCTTCGCTATCGCCGCGCAGGGTCACGCGCACGCTCGCGACGTTGGCGTGCTCGGCGCGCTGGCTCGCCAGCACCTGCGTGCTCGCGAGCTGGCCGCCGCTGCGATCGACGACGCGCTTGATGTGCTCCTGCAGCTCGGCGGAAGCGAGCGTCTCGTCGTCGCTGCGCAGGTAGTAACGCGCCGC
>CAYGAS010000081.1:0-2432 GCA_964347935.1 uncultured Nitrospiraceae bacterium
CCCGAGGAATACCTGCGCCACGGCGGCCGGCAGACGCATGCGCTTGGCGGCCCAGCCCACCCCCGTGCCGAGCAACAAGATTAAAAGAAAGTCCAGCAAAATCGATCCCTGGGATTTCGGTTTTGATTCTTGACCGAGCTCGGTCTATTGAGTTACCCCGACTGCACAACGCCAGGTGCCGTTACCCAAGCGTCGTCGTCGACAACCCTAGCACGAGCCGACTGACGCAGATCGGTTTTGGGGCTCGGAATGTACTTCATGATCCAGCTGCTGCCATCCTCGGCTCGCAGCACCTGCTCAATCAAGCCTTTGCGCTCGTCGATCAGCTCCTCGCTTCGAAGCTCTTTCGTATTGAAACGAATGCCCAGGGCATATGACTTGAACACTAGGTCGCCTGTGATTCTGTATTGCCGAGGCGTCTTTCCATTCTGGGGAGAAGCAATCATTTGAATTCGCCGATTTGCAAATAGAACTGCCGTCCTTACGCCGAGCAGCGGCAGGATTCCCTTTTTGACCTTGAGGTCGATAGCGATGTCCTCGAGCTTTTCTTCACGTCTCGGAGTACTCGGATACATGATCGGCTCGCCCTGTGCCTCCAGCCTAACTTTCAACTTCCTTGCCTCACCTGAAAATATCGAGAGACTCATGACCATACCAAGCGATGCCGGTGCGCAGCGCCACTCTACCTGCCCCTTGCTCTTGAGGCGCCCTTCATCATCGTAGCTCTGCACGTCCATGGTCAGGATTACAGAGCCCGGCTCTTGCGGATCGTCTTCCACGCGGCCTACCTCGAGGATTTGCCTGCCACTGAACCTGCCAGCTCTGTCATAAGCTCTGCGCTCATAACGCGTTCCCTGCATCGCCGCCATGAGCGTGCGGCGGGCGTCGGTCCCGTGGCCGCTCGCAAGTGCCGGTCCTTGCTCGGCGAACGCGAACCCGAGCGACAAGATGACCGCAATGTGAGCGGCCCGTCTCGGGCCGATCCTCAGCGACCTTAGCGCGTCCAGGAAATCACAGGCGAACACACACGGATCATGCCCCAGGGGCAGGGCCCGATGCTAGAACCTGTGCGTGAGTGACATACAAACAACCGCATGCGTACCGGAACTCGTTGCCTGTATGGCTATCGACGCAGTCCTAGGCTCAGAGATCTCGTCCACAGTTCATGCAGAAGGGCTTGGTGGCACCGGGGCGCTTAGGTGCGTCCGGCACGCATTCATCACAGGCGGCAATCACCCGCGATCCTTTGGCCAGCTCGCCGGCGTCGAGCGTGAGAAGCACCGAGACATCCACACGACAGACGTTCGGTTCGCGTAGCAGGAGTTTGTAGAGCCCGTGTGGCGTCCATACCCAGTACGGGCGCCCCAGGAGATAAGAAGAAAGGGTGGCGCAGGTCATCCAGCCGCGTACTTGGCTGCCACGCCCGGGAATGGCTTCGCGCACGAGCAGCACATCGCCTTGCGCACCCCAGAGTAGAAACTTTCGTGCCTGCTCCGAAGTGATCGTGGCCGTCAACAGGCGGTGCCACCACGGCTCGAACAGCGTCCATTCACCCTTGCCCGCCGGGCGCATGGCGAAGACGTGTTTATGAACCTTGTGTACGAACGGATGCCACCACTGCTTCTTGAGGCCCGGTACGAAACAGATGAACCAGCTGCCGGCCTCGAAGGTAACCGGCGATCCATTCTCATCGATTTCAAGCGCGATCACTTCCGGATCGCGCGGCCTTGGGTCAGCGTGTTGTAAGTGCGCTTCAGACATGGACACATTCATCGTTATCTTCGGACTGACAGGCTCCAACCTGCCAGACAGACCGCTCGGCCGCACGGGCGGAATTGCCTGATCCGAAGTGACACGACAAATTACCAAAGCTGTCCGTCTCGCGGCAAAGGCGAGTCTCGCCACAGCCTGTCTGATGGGCGCCGCCTATCGCAACAAACCCCCAAGGTATTCAAACGAAGTCCGAAATGCGTCAGTAAGTGACGGGTCAAGCGGTGTTGGGTGTTGAATAGAGTGACGGTTTCGCCCCTAACTCTTAAACCTGCCGAAGCGTTTCGAGGCAACTAGCTAGTGTAAACACCAAACCCTACGGTTGATACCTGCCCGCGAAGGCACAAAAGAGGCGGGGGCGGGTTCCTAGTCCACCACCCCCGCTGCAATTGCATGGCTCGTCAAGCCGTCCTTTCAGTTGGTCGCTCGAGCATGGCCCAGGCGGCGTCACCACCGACTACCACACCGACGATGATCTGATTCCACATGACGAGTGTTTGCTCTGTAAAGCCCAGGGCAAAGGGCGCCAGAATTAACCAGATGCCGATGAGCAGGTTGACCCACTCCTCCCACATCTGCGGACGATAAAGCGCTGCGGCCGCGAAGATCGCGATGCCCAGTCCGAAGACATAAGAGTTCCCAGCGGCCACGTCGTTGACAGC
>CAYGAS010000082.1:0-2654 GCA_964347935.1 uncultured Nitrospiraceae bacterium
TTCGCAGGTGGATGAGGGAAGAAATAAGGTAGCGGTTGACGCGCAGGTGCGACCAGCAGTGAGTCGCGGGGCACGATCTCGCGCGTCACTTTAGTAACCACCATGCGCGCCGGGTCGCCGGGTTCGAGCATGCGCGCATCGCCGAGGTAAATCGCCTCATAACCGAGAGTCTTGCGGCCATCGCGAATCCGCTGCCCTCTGCGAAACAAGTGGTAGACCTCGGCCTCAGTGTCGTCGAGTCCACGGGCATAGAACTCGCTGTTATCGGCGAGCGCGATGCGGTCATCCACACCGACCGTCACATACCCGTGCGTGCGGAGCTCTTTCTTCTCAACCACCATCGGCCGAGTCAGAAACGGCAGGATTTGATCGGGCGAGATCGTCGGGATGGGCTTTTCGAGCGGCTTTGAGATGATCCGCGGTGACAGCTTCGTCACCCGCCCCGAGGGTGCGCCCTCTATGCCCTCATACTCTCGCACCACAGGCGCCTCAGGGACTACACCCACCGGCGGGGGGGCGGCCTCGGGTGCAGGCGCCACCGGCGCGACGCGCTCGCTGACGGTGATTTGCGGGCGGCCGGCGACGAAGCGCAGCACCAGAACGTCGCCAGGGTAAATCAAGTGCGGATTGGCGATCTGCTCGTTAATGGTCCAGATCCGGGGCCAGTGCCAGGGACTCTGCAAAAAGCGGGTGGCGATATCCCACAGGGTGTCGCCCCTCTGCACGACATAGCGGTCGGGATGATCGGGCCGTAGCTGTACGACGTCGCCCTTTTCAACGACTTCGACCGTCTGCTCCTGTCCAAGGCTGGTGCCGGCAGCAACCACCGATAGCGCGAGCACGAGGCTCACCAACGGGTTCCTTACAGCTGGGATCTTATCTATCATTTAGCATTACTCTTTAGCGGATGAGTGTAGTCCAATTTTTCCAGAGCCGCCAACGGCGGCACTTGTAAAAGCGCTTTATTATTCAACAACATGTAGGGCAATAATCATCCAGTTTCACAAGAGACCGAACCAAGCGTACCGTTTAGCGTCGAAAGAGCTTAGCCATGGCCATCAGACAAATCTTGCACTATCCAGACCCCCGGCTGCGCCGCCGCGCCGAAGCCATCACCGAGGTCGATGCACAGATTCGCACACTGGTGGACGACATGGCCGAAACCATGTACCAGGCGCCCGGCATCGGGTTGGCGGCCCCGCAGATCAATGTATCCAAGCGCATCATTGTCATCGATACCTCGGAGACCAAAGACAATCTGCACGTGTTTGTCAATCCGGAAATTGTTTCCCGCGAGGGCGAACAGACGCTGGAAGAGGGCTGCCTTTCGGTCCCCGGAATTTATGACAATGTGACGCGGGCGCAGCGCATCACCGTGCGCGCGCTCGATCGCGAGGGCCAACCCTTCGAGCTGGAGGCGAACGGTCTGCTCGCCACTTGCGTACAGCACGAGCTCGATCACCTCGAAGGCAAGCTGTTTGTCGATTACCTCTCACGCCTGAAACAGCAGCGGATTCGCAAAAAGCTAGAAAAGCAAGAGCGACTGGCTATGTAGCCGAGCCAGCGGGTAGTGCCGATCCGTTGGTCGCGTCCTAGAGTCGAGCGGCACGTGTACTGAGCACCCCGTGAATATCGTATTCGCCGGTACCCCCGCCTTCGCCGTGCCCACCCTGCGTGCGCTGCTCGACGCCGCCCCGCATCGGGTCTGCGCGGTGCTGACACAACCTGATCGCCCGGCTGGGCGCGGGCGACGCGTTAGCGCGAGCCCGGTCAAACAACTTGCGCTCGCAGCGAAGCTGCCCGTGTACCAACCCGTGCGCCTGACTGCGGAGGCGGTCGCGCAACTGCAAGCGCTTGCGCCAGATCTCATGGTTGTAGCCGCCTACGGGCTCATTTTGCCGGCCGCCGTATTGGCGCTGCCGCGTCACGGCTGTATCAATGTGCACGCCTCGCTGCTGCCGCGCTGGCGCGGGGCGGCCCCCATCGCCCGCGCCATCGAGGCGGGGGACCGCGTGAGCGGCATCACGATCATGCACATGGACGAAGGCCTCGATACGGGCGGCATCATTGTCCAGGGCGAAACCGCCATCAGCGAGGACGACACCACGCAAACGCTGCAGGATCGTCTGGCGGAGCTCGGCGCCAGGCTGCTGGTCGAGAGCGTGCGCCAGCTCGCCATCACAGGTGCACTCCCGGTGCAGGCGCAGGATGAGAGCGCCGCCTGCTACGCACCGAAGATCAGTAAATCGGAAGCGCAGATCGACTGGAGCGAACCTGCTATGGTCCTGCACCGCAAGGTACGGGCCTATAATCCCTGGCCGATCGCCTACACGCGCTTCCGCGGTCGCGTGTTGCGCGTGTGGGAAGTGGGCCGCGTGGAGCGCTCCGACCACGCACCGCCGGCACAACCGGGAACGGTCGTCGCCGCCGATGCCGATGCGTTGCGGGTGGGCACGGGTGACGGGGTGTTGCCGATTCGCCGTTTGCAGCTTGAAGGGGGCAAAGCCGTGGCAGCGCAGGCTTTTATCAACGGTCATCATCCGCAACCTGGGGAGCAGCTGGGATGAATCACGCTGAACAGGTGGTAGCGGCGCCCATTGACGCGCCCCGGGCCCGGGCTATCGCTGCCGGCATCGTCGCCGAAGTCCTATACG
>CAYGAS010000083.1:0-8981 GCA_964347935.1 uncultured Nitrospiraceae bacterium
CGGCCCGGTGCAAGCCGTAGGCGACATTGTCCGCCACGCTGGCATCGAACAGATAGGGCGCCTGATGCAGATAGACGGTCTGACCGCGGCAATATCGGCGCGCCTCTTTCCACGACAGCCGCTTGTCGCGGTAGCGCACTTCGCCACGATCGGGCGCCTCCAGGCCGGCGATAATTTTCAGCAAGGTCGTCTTGCCGGCCCCGTTGTCGCCACTGAGCAGCATGCATCGCCCCTGCTCGATGAGCAGCTGCGGGATATCGAACAGACATCGCCCGGCGATAGTCTTGCGCAGACCGTGGAAAGCGATCACGAGTTGCGTGCTTCTGGTGTCGGCCATCCAGTTTCAAATGTGACAGCCACCTTCAGGCCGTCATCACGCCCCTTCCTTGTAACCACGTCAGAGAGAAATTAAGTCCCAAAGCGAGCAACAACAAGACGATCCCGAGCGCGATCCCCTGTGCGAATTCACCCTTGCTGGTTTCCAGAGCAATGGCCGTCGTGATGTTACGCGTGTAGCCTTCGATGTTGCCGCCGACCATGAGCGCACAACCCACCTCGGCGATGATACGACCGAATGCAGCGATGACGGCAGCCATCAGGCCGAAACGCACCTCGTACATAACCGTCATCATGGCGCGTGCCGGTGCGGCCCCAAGCGTGGTCGCCGTCTCCCACGCACGTCGATCCGCCGCCTGTATGGCCGAGTGGCCCATGGCGACCAAAATGGGAAAGGCCAGGATCATTTGGCCCATAATCATGGCCGTTTGCGTGAACAGCAATTTGAGATCGCCGAGCGGACCGCTTCGAGACAGAAAAAGATACAGCGCCAACCCCGCCACCACGGCAGGCAATGCAAGCAGCGTCTGGAAAGTTGAGATCAATGCCCGCTGTCCGAAGAAGCGCGTGTAGGCCAGCGCAAACGCCAGCAGTAATGCAACGGGCATCGTCAACACGATCGCCTTGAGCGAAACGCTGAACGAGATCGTCACGATCGACCACAGCGCCGGATCACCCGAGAACAGCAAGTAAATGGCCTGGCGACTTGCCTCGAACAGTTCGGACATTAGCGCTTAGGGCTTTTTCCTGCGGCGATCTGCACGGCCGTGGGAACGAACAAGGCGTGCCCGTTGACCTTGAAATCGCCGATGATCGCCTGACCCTCGGGCGACGTGACCCAGGCGATCAGGGCCATGGCCCCTTTGTAATTGATATCCGGATAGCGGTTCGGATTCACGGCGATGACACCGTAGGGATTCGCCAAACGTTCGTCGCCCTCCGCCAACACATCGAGCGTGAGCTTGCCATACATGGCGAGCCACGTACCGCGATCAGTGAGCGTATACGCCTGCAGCTCGGTCGCCATTTGCAACACCTTGCCCATGCCCTGGCCCGCCGCCCGATACCAACTCCCTTGCGGCTGGCTGCCTGCTGCCGCCCATAGAGCAAGCTCTTTCTTATGCGTGCCTGAATCGTCGCCGCGCGAGACGAAGCGTGCCTGCTGCTTGGCAATGCGTTTGAGCGCGGCAGCGGCATCGCGCATACCCCGCACACCCGCGGGATCGCTCTTTGGACCGACGATGACAAAGTCGTTGTACATAAAACCGCGGTGGTTGACGCCATGCCCGACGTCGACGAAGCGCTGTTCGGCTGCGGGTGCGTGGACCAGGACGACATCGACGTCGCCGTTCTGTCCGAGGCGCAACGCCTTGCCGGTCCCCACCGCGATCACGTGCACCTTGTAGCCCGTGCTCTGCTCAAAGGGGGGCAGCAAGACCTTGAGCAAGCCCGAGTTATCGGTACTGGTGGTCGTCGCCAGACGCAGGGTAGTTTCTGCGGCATCAGCCGTTGACAACGCGAACGCCACCGCCAGCGAAGCGGCGGATCGGCTCGCAAGACCCTTAAGCCTCATTAAGTCTCCTCCTACGGTGCGCCTGCGGGGTGCGAACTGCGGGGTGCAAATCAGATGCCAGACGCCTCCCGACGAGCGATTTTACTGGATTTCTCGCCGTTATTTTCTGCGTCCGCGACGACTGAGTCTTGAAAATCGGTTCAATTTGACGCAATGTAGGCCCCAAGTTGCGTCAGATTGACCCACAACCTGCACTGAAATTACAGCGCGGCGGGTTGAGATGGCGCTCATAAAGGATCTCCGCACGGGGGAAAGGAGCGCAGCATCGCGTGTCTACGGTCAGCCAAGCCGTTAGCGACAAGACCAGTCGACTCGCCGCCCGAGCCAAGCGGCCAGCGTCGATCTTGGTGGTCGACGACGAGCCCGGCATTCGCGACTTCCTGCAGCGCACACTCGCCAAACGTCACGGGCTCGTGGAGGTGGCCGGTGACGTGGAGGCGGCCGAACAGCTCGTCGAGCGCTGCCATTTTGACCTGTTAATCGTCGACATCCGCTTGCCTGGCCGTTCAGGGCTCGAATGGGTACAGAGCCTGCGCGACAACGGCGCGGGCATGGATGTGATCTTCATCACCGCCTATGCGGATCTCGAAGCCACCATTGCCGCTCTGCGCAGCGGGGCATCCGACTTTCTGCTGAAGCCCTTCCGCGTGGAACAGATCGTGACCGCCGTCGAGAGGTGTTTCGAGCGACGGCAGCTGACCCGCGAAAATACCGCCCTGCGGCATCAGCTCGACCGCTTCGTCGATCGCGACTATGCGTCAGCGGGTATGGTCGGTCGCAGTGTCGTTATGCAGGAGGTGTATGACGTCATTCGCCGGGTGGCGCCGACGCCAGCGTCGGTGTTGATCGAGGGCGAGACCGGCACCGGTAAGGAGCTCGTTGCGCGCGCGATTCATACGTTCAGCGGCAGTTCCGGCCCCTTCGTGCCGGTAAACTGCGTCGCCATTGCCCCGGATCTTTTCGAAAGCGAGCTTTTCGGCCATACCAAAGGGGCGTTTACCGGCGCGCACCAGGCGCGTGAGGGGCTATTCAGCTTCGCCAGCGGCGGCGTGCTGTTTCTTGACGAGATCTCGGAAATGCCGCTGCCGATGCAGGCCAAACTGCTGCGCTCCCTCGAAAGCCGGCGTGTGCGGCCGGTCGGCTCCGACCGCGAGCTCAGCGTCGATGCCCGCATCGTGACGGCCACCAACCGCAACCTCGTCGATGAGATCAAGGCCGGACGTTTTCGTGAAGACCTCTACTATCGCCTAAACGTGGTCACCATCAAGATGCCGCCGCTGCGGCAGCGCCAGGACGACGTGCCGGCCTTGCTCGAGTATTTGTCGAGCAGTCTCGCCGCTGACCTCGGTGTGGAACCGATCGCCTTTTCAGACGGGGAGATTGCACGGTTGCAGCAGTACTCGTGGCCTGGAAACGTGCGTGAGCTGAAAAATCTTATCGAGCGCACGCTCCTGCTGGGCCGACTTCCCTGGGATGCGCTGCCCGCGACATCGGCCTCGACCAACGATGCGCTCGCGGGGCCGCCCGGTTTCCCGGTGAATTGGACACTGGCACAAATAGAAAAGGAGCACATGTTGCGGGTGCTCGACGCCAGCGGCAACAACAAGTCCGAGGCCGCCCGGCGCCTCGGCGTATCGCGCAAGACCTTGGAGCGCAAGCTGCGCAGCTTCGGCGACGACGGCGACACGTCGCATAGCGGGTGAAGCCGGTGGACCAGACAACCCCAGCGTCGCTGCCACGCCGATTCCCCTCGACGTTACGCTATAAATTATTGCTGTTGGTCTTGTTTCCAACCTTGATGGCGATGCCGGCAACGCTCGGCCTCACCGTCTACTGGTTTAGTGATTTTGGCCGCGACAATCTTTTCCTCAAGGCCAAGAGCGATAGTGCGCTCGCCGTCCATGCGCTGCGCCAAATCCAGCAAGATCACCTGGGGACGCTGCAACATGTTGCCGACTCCGAGGGTTTCCGGGCATTGCTTTCGCGCCGTGACACTGCCGCCTTAAAGCGCCAGCTTGCGAAACTCACGACGGAAGAGCATTTCAGCTTCGTCCATCTAACCGACGAGCTTGGTAACTGGCTACTCGACACGCGTCAACCCAGAAGATCTAGCAAGCCAACGCCGTTAACCTTTCGCGCATTGCGGGGTGAACCAGTCGTGGCGCTCGAGGTATTTTCGCCGCAAGACCTGGCGCGCGAGAACCCCGCCCTGGCAGATCAGACGCGCGTCGCCCTGGAAGGTCCATTCGACGCATCGTCTGCCGCTCGCCGGTTTGAAGATCGGGCCCTGGTCGTGCGCGCGGTCTACCCGGTCAAAGGCGTCGAGGGCCGGGTGGTCGCTTTGCTCGACGGCGGAGTCGTGCTGAACGGCGATCACGCGCTCATCCAAAACCTGCGTGCGCGAGTCTATGGTAAAGGCACTCTTCCGCAGGGCGGTCTCGGCGCCGTCGCCATATTGCTGAACGACACGCGTATCAGCACCAACTTTCCGCTCGGCGAAGAGCGAACGGCGCTGGGTTCCCGCGTCTCGGAGCCCATCCGTACAGCCGTAGTGAGCGAACACAACACCTGGGTTTCGCGCGAGCTCATCGGTGACAAGTGGTATATCAGTGCCTATGAGCCCCTGTTCGACGCCGACGGTCAGGGCGTAGGGATGCTGCAGACGGGCTTTCTGCAAGAACCGTTTCAAATGGTTCAGTACCGAGCGGTTGGCATTTTGTTGCTGATGTTTGTCGTGCTCATTGCCGTCTCGACCTGGGTGGTATTGCGCGGGGCCAAGTCGATCTTCAAACCAATCGAGCAGATGACCGCGGTTGTGCGCGCGACGCAAGCAGGAATGGAAGAGCGTATCGGTGATGTCCATTCACGAGACGAACTCGGCGAGTTGGCGCGCCAGTTCGATTCCATGCTCGATCTATTGCAGCAACGTAACCGCGAGATCCAGCAAGCCGCCGACGAGCTCGAGCTCAAGGTCGAACAGCGCACAAGCGAGCTGGAAAAGAAGAACGCAGATCTAGAAACCAACGTCAGACTGCTGCGCGAAACACGCGAGCGCCTGGTCACGGCGGAAAAGCTGGCTTCACTGGGACAGATGGCGGCGGGCATTGCACATGAGATCAACAACCCGACAGCCGTGATCTTGGGACACATAGACCTGCTGGTCGCCGAGCTGGGCGAAGCGGCTCGAATCGTGCAAGGCGATGTCGAGATGATTATCCAGCAGTGTGGGCGTATACGCCACATAGTGGACAGCCTGCTTCAGTTCGCCCGGCCGACGCCGGCATTGGACGAGATGGATCTAGAGGACGTGGACGTTAACCGTGCCGTCGCCGATACCTTGCCACTGGTGAGACATGCGCTCGAGAAAGCGCCAGTGAAGGTTAAGCTCGCTTTGCATGCGGATCGCAGCGTGCGCATCAGGCGCTACGAGCTACAGGAAGTGTTGATCAACCTGCTGCTGAACGGGGCGCGCGCGAGCAGCGCCGGCGGTGTGATCGATATCACCACTGCTAACTGGAATGAACAGGGCGTGGTGATCAGCGTTAGAGACGGTGGTGTTGGCATTGCCCGCGAGCACCTCAACCGGGTGTTCGATCCGTTTTTCACCACCGACATCAGCCGCGGGACGGGGCTCGGGCTTTCGGTCAGTTACGGCTTGATCCGTCGCTACGGCGGCGAGATCACGGTCGAATCCGAACTGGGTAAGGGCGCGGTTTTCCACATATGGCTGCTCGAGGATCCAGTACTTGCAGAAGCAGCGGCCACCCTGGAATACTCGGTGGCACGATAGTGCGTTTTTGGAGGCATCATGGCCACGTTCGACGAAGAAAAATTCAACATGGAGGTCCGCAAGTTTCTGAAAAAGGTCGGCGTGACCTCGCAGCGTGAAATCGAGAACGCCGTGCGCGCCGGGCTAGATTCCGGTACGCTTCAGGGCAACGAGCAGCTGAAAACACGCATGAAGCTGGAGATCGCGGAGCTCGGTTTAAGCTTCGATATCGACGGCGATATCGCGCTCGGTTAAAAAGCCCTTCCTCACGCGGCCCTGCAAGGGGAAAAGTGCGCTCCAGTTCGCCGTTATCGGGGACAGCCAGTTCCACGGCGCGAATCGGTGTCGCGCCCGCGATCCCGCACATCGGCGACCCGACGCTCGAGCGCTAGACGCAGATTCTTGCTTCCCTGACGGTTAAAGAACGAGGCAAAAGGAAGGGCGCATGAGCCCTCACTCTACATCGCCCTTCGGAAATCGGGAGGCCGCTACCTGCAGGATCAGGATCGCGACTGTGAGCAGCAGGATAGCGCCGGTGATAATCAGGATCTTCTCGTTGGTCAGCTCCTTGACATCGACGGCGAGAAAGCGCGTCAGCACGGTGATGGCGATGTATAACAGGAAGCGCACCGGCAGCCGGTCGGTCTTAAAATAGATCCCCACCATCGCACCCAGCTCAAGGTAAATGAACAACAATAAGATGTCGTCGAGCGATGCCCGGCCGGCTTCAATCATCTGCATGTACTCATGCGTGGCGGCCCAGACGATGGTGCCGCCGATGACGAACAAAGCGATTAGCTGAAAACCCTCAACGAGGTAAACGCCGGCTGCATCGACGCGCTTTTTGAAGGCGGGCGTGAATGCTTTTGGTCTTGTCGGTCGCGTCGCTGGCATGGCCTTCCCCACGCCGTCCTCAGTCGCGCTGCCGCTTAGGCTTTTGCGGCTCGTCCTCCAGATCAAGCCGGTGCTCTAATTCCAGCCACATGACATTGATGATCGCACAGGAACACGCGAACAATACGCCAAGGATCCAAGCAAAGTACCACATCTGCGCTACCTCCCTCCGGCGACTAATAGGCCGTGTGCTCGTTACGACGCACATCCTTCACGGTTACTTTCCCTCGCATGACGTGAAACACCCAGCTCGTGTAAGCAATGACGATGGGCAGGAATATGAGCGTGACCCAAAACATCCAGCTCAGCGTCAGGTGACTCGAGCCGCCGTCCCAAACGGTCAGGCTGTGACTCGGCTGGCTACTGGACGGCATCATGAACGGAAACATGGCAAATCCTGCCGTCAACACCACACTCGCCACGGCCGTCCCGGTAGCGATGAACGCCCACCCCATGTGACCACGCGCGGCCAAAAGGGGAGCCGCCAGTGCCCCAACAAAAGCTGCTGTGGGTGCGAGCATCGTCCAGGGGTGAAGCGTGTAGTTCAGCAACCACATCCCCGCGCCCTTCTCTACCGTCTTCTGTAACGGCGTGAAAGCGGTATTCGCGTCGGGCATGGCGGCGATACGGTAACCGTCGATGCCGAAGGCCACCCCGACCCCGCCAATGGCAAACAAGACCATAAACAGGGGGGCGGAGATATTGAGTGCGCGTTTGGCGCGTACCTGGATCTCGCCTTCCGTTTTGATGAGCAAGAACGCCGCTCCGTGCATCACCAGCATCGCCACACTGACAAGGCCGGCCAGCACACCAAATGGGTTGAGCAAGCCGAAGAACGACCCTGTATAGAACGAGCGCAAGTTGTCATCGTAGTGAAACGGCACACCCTGAAGCAGGTTACCGAAGGCCACGCCGAATATGAGCGCCGGCACCACACCGCCTGCAAACAGCACCCAATCCCACGCCTGACGCCAGCGTAAATCGGCAACCTTGCTGCGGAACTTGAAGCCGGCCGGTTTAAGCACAAGCGCAAACAGCGCGAGCATCATCGCCATGTAAAATCCCGAGAACGACGCCGCATAGATCAGCGGCCACGCCGCGAACACGGCCCCTCCGCCAAGGATCAACCAGATCTGGTTCCCCTCCCACGTGGGACCGATGCTATTGATGATCACACGCCTTTGTTCGTCTTTCTTGCCGAGAAACGGTAACAATGCGCCCGCCCCAAGGTCGAACCCTGCCGTGAGCACAAAACCGATTAGCAACACACCGGTAAATAACCACCATATTAATTTGAATGTCTCGTAATCAAAGATCATGGCGGATTCGCCGCGGCTAAGTCAGTTGTGCGCCAACTCGCCTCTGGTTTCGAAGTGATAACGCCCGGTATGCAAGGCGCTGGGCCCCAGACGAGCGTATTTGAACATCAGGTACAGCTCGACCAGCAACAATGCCGTGTAAAAAAGCACAAACGCGGCCAAGCTCATATAGACGTCGCCCGCGTCTATGCTCGACGCACTGAGAAACGTCGGCAACACTTCGGCGATGGTCCAGGGTTGGCGGCCGTACTCGGCGACAAGCCAGCCCATCTCAGAAGCGATCCACGGCAGCGGCATGCCCCAAAGCGCCAGCCACAGCAACCAACGTTGGTTCCAGACAGTGCGCCGCGCGGTGAAATAGAAAGCCGCGGCAAAAATAAACAGCATCAGGAAGCCGCACCCCACCATCACGCGAAACGACCAGAACAGGACCCAAACGGTAGGAATGCTGTCCCTTGCCGCTTGCTCAATCATCGCACCGTCGGCGCTCGCCACGTCATCGGTATAGCGTCGCAGCAGCAACGCATACCCCAGGTCGCCTTTGTGGCGCTCGAAGCGCTCACGCGCTTCCACCGAGGTCGAGCCGGCGCGAAGTTCTTGCAACGCCGCGTGGGCGATCATGCCACGGCGAACCTGCTGTTCGTGCTTCGCGATGAGGTCCTTGAGTCCTACGACGGGCTCATCGATGGAGCGTGTGGCGATGATACCCAGCATGAACGGGATCTTGATGGCAAAGTCGGTCTTCTGCTGCTCCTGATTAGGAATACCGAAGACGGTAAAAGCCGCTGGCGCTTCCTCGGTTTCCCACTCTGCTTCGATCGCAGCGAGCTTGACCCTCTGCACCTCGCCGATCTCGTAGCCGCTCTCATCGCCCAACACAATTACGGATGCCGCCGATGCGAGGCCGAATCCAGCGGCAATGGCGAATGAGCGAATCGCAAAGGCGACATCGCGCCGCCTGAGCAAGTAATAGGCGCTAATGCCGAGCACAAACATGGACCCTGTGACGTAGCCGGCTGACACCGTGTGCACGAACTTGACCTGTGCCACCGGGTTGAAAACCCCGTCGGCGAGGCTCTTCAGCTCCATG
>CAYGAS010000084.1:0-4977 GCA_964347935.1 uncultured Nitrospiraceae bacterium
ATCGCTAGCCTGGCCCAAGCCGTCAGGGAAGAGGGCGGGAAAACATTGGTGCTGGCGTCGGATCACACATTCGCCGAGCAGAAAACGCTGTGCGACCTGATGGAGCAGGTGCGATGTCCTGTCGTGCGCGTGAATTAAATCTGGCGGCCAGTTAAACGTACTTGCGACCGCTAAACATGGCACGCACCAGGTTTTCCTTGTGCAGCAAACTTTCCACGATAACGCCGCCGACGTGGATGAACACGAGCAGCAGCGTCAGATTGGCAAAAAACTCATGCATCTCCTCAAATACCTCCGCCGCTTCACTGACTTTCCGGCCGTACTCGCGGTTTTCTTTATGCTCCTCACGGCCGCGATCCGCATAGGCCGGCGCGACGAGGGCCAACGCTCGGTCCGCGGGAGCGATGGCGGCTTCCTCGATCTCGGGTTGCAGAGCAAGCCCCGTTAGCGTGGTCGCCAGCAGCGAGGCAAGCATGAAAAGAATCATCACACCCCCCAACGGATTGTGTCCGAGATAGCGCTTAGCACGGCCGCGCAAGGTATCCCACCCATAATCCAGGATCACCAATGGCGGGCACACAAAGTCGGAAAAGCGTGCATGCCGGCTACCGATGAATCCCCACAAGATCCTAAACAACACGAGCCCCAATACGACATAGCCGGACCAGGTATGCAAACTCGATTGTTCCTCAGCACTCAGATACGCGAGGGTAAACGTGACCACTAAAGACCAGTGGAAGATCCGAATGATCGGGTCCCAAATCTTGACGGCTTGAACTTGCGACATCGTCGTCTCTGCGACCGGGGTTGGCGCCAATCTTGCCAGCTCAAGATTAAAGCAGCCTTAAGACGCCCTCGTGAACATTGACGTACGTCAAGTAGCAATGCGATTGCGCGTGCTATACGGCGCGCGGAGGTGGATATCACTGAGGACGCGCATCTTGGCCTGGATTGCAGTTGGCCTGCGGACGCTGACGGGTTGGAGCGGGGTTCTCTAGTTCGTACCGAGCTGGCGGCAGCGGCCAAAACGGGCGTCTCCCGAAACGAGCTTCTATCGCGCCTGCGCCATCAGCTCTCATCTTGTGTTGCCTGCCATGCCAACTATCGCCTCGCAATGCCCGATACAGCGAGGGTCCAATAGGGCGGTAACATTAGGGCTTCGATAGCGGTTGTTTGATACTGATCGCGCCGCGCAACTCGCCGAGTCTGTAACCGGTTGCCTGGTCGGCCGGATAGTGTCGCGCCAGGGCATCACGCACCGATTGGGGTATCTGGTCCTTGGGACCATGGCAGGTCAGGCACAGCTCCTGCACGCCGATGGCCTGCATGAAGCGATAATAACGACCATTCGGTTCGCTGACGACCTCCGAATACACCATGTCCTTGAAAGACTCGTTGCGGCCAGCGCGCTCGACAAAACGAGCCAGGACTTGCTGCTCCCAGACATCTGGCAGGCCAAGCATGGGATTGCGCACCCGTGTGCCCACACGGGTCACGCGCCAGCCATGGGTACGGGACAGCTTGCCAGCGATGTCCGGTGCGATCTCTTTGCAGACGCTTATGGCGGCGGCGGGACCACCCTTGCCCATCTCGTTCTTGAGCGCGGTGCCCAGGCCTTGGATGAAGGCGGCCGCCACCTCGCGTGCGGCCGTTTCCCGTCTGGAGATATCGTTGTCGGCCCGCACCCCGCCGCCAGCGGCAATCGCTACAGCGGCAAGCCATCCCGCGACCACGCACGCCGTAAGGCTGGTTCGCTTACAGCGCCGGACGACCAGGCTGCACGAAGCCTTTTTCATATTTAACCTGGCAGGTGTGGCAACGCTTTGCCGTCGGATAGGCATGCAGACGCTTGTAGCCGATATCGTCATCGCAATCGACGCAGATCCCGTACCGGCCCTCGCCGATGCGCAACAGCGCGTTCTCGATGTCCTGAATTTCCCTGACATGCTGGTCGACGACAGCGAGGTTGATGTCCGCCAAGAGGTCAGCTACCGCCTCGTCACCGGTATCGTGCACCCGACCCGCAAGCTCCAAGTAACGTTCGTCGTCGCTGCGCAACAGCTCTTGTTTGACGGTTTCTTTGAGCTGGACGAACCGTGCCTGAAGTTGTTGCTTAAGTCTGGCAAGCTGGTTTTCATTCAAACCGGGCATAGTGTTCTCCTTGGCTTGGAACCGGATGCCGGCATATCTATTTAACGGTTATCACCGTACATTTAGCCAGGTGGTTCACCTTATGCGCCACGCTGCCCATGATCAGACCCCGGATATCACTCAGACCGCGTGTGCCCATGACAATGGCATCGAAGCGCTGGGTATTAGCAACCTCCGCGATGATCTTCGCCGGATCGCCATCCCGTTCCATTGCCTCCACGGCGGTCAATCCCTTGCCACGTACCCGCTCCAAAGCGGCCTGCAGAATGTTTCGCGCGACGACTTTTTCGTATATCGACTCAGGGGGCCCTTCGATATGCTCGGTTTCTGCAAAATGACGCACTGACTCGGGCAACTCACGCTTGGTTACCACATAGAGCACGCACAGGCTCGAGGCGTCTTTCGTCGCCAGCTCGCTGGCAAAATCGAGTGCCTTAAAGGCATGGTCGGAGCCGTCGACCGGAACCAGAAGTTTCTTGCCCATGTCCTGCCCCCAGTTCTTCCTTCGGGTTCAGAATAAATCGCTTGCAGCCCATTGCCCTTGATCTGAATCACGAATGATGCAGATCAGTTGCTGCTACAGGCGTGGCCCAGGGTGCGCCGGGGATCAGCTAACCCGTGCGCCGGGCACCGTCTGGCGGGTTTCCGTCGCTGTCAGGCGGGTTCGTATCTTGTCTGCAGGCAAGCACGGATCGAAATTACGGGTTGTGTCGCCCCAATCAGGCTGTTACGGACCCCATGAAGCCGCGGGCTAACGCGGATCGGTACAAATCCGTCGCCTAGTCTCGCTCTATCCCGCAGGGGCTCAGCGCTTTTGCAGATGGACGAACCAGTAGACCCACCTACCAGCAAGCCGCCGCCGATAACGTTGCCGATCGTGGCCACAACTCGGGTTGTGAGCGTGTCGGTCAACTTCAGCGCCGCAAAATCCCGCGGCGCTACGGCAATGCTCCGGGAATGGGTCCCGCCGATTTGTTCGGTCTTGATTAATGGCCCTGCGAGGGAGGCAAGACGGCAGAATGCCTGATGGCGTGGCTAGCCTTGGCGCTCCGGTTTCATGAGCGCTTGCGTTTCCGTCAGCAATGTCAGCAGCTCGTTCTTGGTTTCCCTGTTAAGGCAGTGCTGATGACATTCGTTGAGGGACACCAGGTTTACCACCTTGTGAAGTCTGGCGATGAGGGCACGCAGACGCTCGATCTCGTCGGCCGCGTCATCGAGCGCACTTAATAGCCGTGGCGCATCGCGCAACGCGACATCGCCCCACACGCCGAACACCTCGGTGCTGGTCTCGTAGGCGTAATCGGAGCTCGCGGCCTGGTCGATGCATTGCCTGATCCGTTCGCGTTCCTGTTTGCTGAGCATGTCTTCTTTGCCTCCCCGCGGATGGCCGGCAGACGCTGACGGGTAAAAATAGCCGTCTTTGCGGGACCCAAACTTTGATCTGTATCAACTAAATATCGATGCGGCGGGCTGTTGCACCGCAATAGCTACGCTGTCCATGGAACGTTTGATCGGTGAAAATGGCTGTATGCGAGGCCCTCGGATCGAGTCATCTGATGGCGCTGAGCAAAACGTTCGTGGACGCCGATACCTAATGAAGATCACGCAAATGACAACGGTTGTCACCGGGGGTGGCCAGGGGATCGGCAAGGCGATCGTGCGCCGCTTTCTTGAGGCAGGCCACGCCGTCGTCATCGCCGAGATCGACCAGGAAGCCGGCCTGCAAACATGCGAGCAACTACGGGCTGAGGGCCCGATCCTTTTTGTGAAAACGGATGTCGGCCGCGAGCAGCAAGTACAAGCGCTGATGAGTAAGACCATCGAACGTTTCGGGCGCATCGACAACCTGATCAACAACGCCGGCATCGCGCGCAACAGACCCATTACCGAGCTGACCCTGGAAGAGTGGCAGCGCGTGCTCGACACGAATCTGACGGGCGCCTTGTTGTGTGCCAAGCGTGCTACACCGCACCTGAAGGCGAGCCGCGGCAGCATCATTAATATATGTTCCACTCGGGCGCGCATGTCCGAGCCCCATACCGAGGCCTACTCGGCCTCCAAAGGCGGTCTGTGGGCATTGACGCATGCGCTCGCGATGAGCCTAGGTCCAGAGATACGCGTGAACAGTATCAGTCCGGGCTGGATCGACGTGAGGGACTCGAAGAAACACGATGCCCACGGCCGACCGCCCTTGACCGAGGCCGATCATACCCAGCATCCGGTGGGACGCGTAGGCGAGCCGAAGGACATCGCCGAAATGGCTCTCTACCTGTGCTCGGAGCAAGCCGGCTTTATTACCGGCCAAGACTTCGTGGTGGACGGTGGCATGACCAAAAAGATGATTTACCTTGATTGATCTGTTTGGTCCTCGGGCATCACCAGCAACGTGAACTCGCGCATGGTCTGCACGCGTACACGCTCGCCTTTTTTGATAGGTCTTGCCCCGTGCGCAAGCTCCGCACGCCAGAGCTCACCGCGCACGCGCACGTAACCCGAGGGATCGAGCGGTTCTGTCGCAACACCGCGCGCGCCGTCGAGAGAATGCAGCGTTGCCGGGTAGCCGGAATCGTAGGAACGCCAGACGATCGGATAAAGCACCAGGTCCTTGACCACCCAGAATCCCACAATGCCCCAGAGCAGCCATGTCGCCAGGCCTAAGCGGTCTTGCAACAAGTGCAGGATGATGACGAGCAAGGCGGTTCCAGGAAGTTGCAGCGCCCAGTACTTGCCCAGCACCCGCGCAGACCAAATACGCCTTTCGACGTCGTCGGAGTTCGTGATTTCCCGGTGCCAAACCGGTGCGCGCTTCGACATGTGCGGAGGAAT
>CAYGAS010000085.1:0-16389 GCA_964347935.1 uncultured Nitrospiraceae bacterium
CGCCGCTGTCACGCTGCCACTGGGTCTCACGTCCGGCAAGGAATATGCTGAACTGGAGTGGCCGATCGACGTGCTGATCACGGTTGTGTGGGTCGCCTACGCCGTCGTTTTTTTTGGCACCCTCGTCAAGCGCAAGATCAGTCATATCTACGTCGCCAATTGGTTCTTCGGTGCATTTATCCTCACGGTCGCAGTCTTACATGTGTTCAACAGCCTGGCGCTGCCGGTAACGCTCACCAAGTCGTATTCGATCTATGCGGGTGTGCAGGACGCCATGATCCAGTGGTGGTACGGCCATAATGCCGTGGGTTTCTTTTTGACCGCCGGTTTTCTCGGCATTATGTATTACTTCATTCCCAAACAGGCAAACCGGCCGGTCTACTCCTATCGCCTGTCGGTGGTGCACTTCTGGTCATTGATCTTCGCCTACATCTGGGCCGGACCGCACCATTTGCACTACACAGCCTTGCCTGACTGGACGCAATCACTCGGCATGGTGTTTTCGCTGATCCTGCTGGCACCGAGCTGGGGCGGCATGATCAACGGCATCATGACGCTATCGGGTGCCTGGCAGAAGCTTCGCACCGATCCGATCTTGAAGTTCTTGATCGTTTCGGTGTCGTTCTACGGCATGTCGACCTTCGAGGGGCCGATGATGTCGATCAAGACGGTGAACGCGCTTTCGCATTACACCGACTGGACCATTGGCCACGTGCACTCCGGTGCGCTTGGCTGGGTGGCGATGGTGTCGATCGGCGCCATGTACTTTCTGATTCCGCGGCTGTTCGGGCGCAATTTGTACAACGTGAAGCTCGTCGACACGCATTTCTGGATTGCCACCGTCGGCATCGTCCTCTACATCTCGGCGATGTGGATTTCGGGGGTGATGCAGGGACTAATGTGGCGCGCGGTGAACCCCGACGGCACGCTGACCTACAGTTTCGTTGAGAGCGTGGAGGCCATGCACCCCTTCTATATCGTGCGCTTTCTCGGCGGCGTCTTTTTCCTCAGCGGGATGTTGATAATGGCCTATAACCTGCTGCGAACGATTGCCGGTGCGAAACCCATCGAGGCGCGTATCCCGGCGCCGGCGCGCTAGGAGGGCGGCATGGCGAGCGCACACGAAAAGGTCGAACAAAACCTGGGTCTGCTGATCGTACTGGTCTTGCTGGTGATCTCTGTCGGTGGGCTGGTCGAGATCGTGCCGCTATTCTTCCAGAAATCCACTACCGAGCCGGTCGCCGGACTGAAACCCTACAATGCCTTGCAGCTCGCCGGCCGCGACATCTATATCCGTGAGTCTTGCATGGTGTGCCACTCGCAGATGATTCGTCCTTTCCGAGCGGAAACCGAGCGTTACGGACATTATTCGGTCGCCGGCGAGTTCGTGTACGACCGCCCGTTCCAGTGGGGTTCGAAACGTACGGGTCCGGATCTTGCGCGCGTCGGCGGTCGTTATAGCGACGAATGGCACAGGGTGCATCTGATCAATCCGCGCAATGTGGTGCCTGAGTCGATCATGCCGGGCTATCCGTGGTTAGACGAGAACGAGCTCGATACGCGTGACATCCGGAGGAAGATGCGCGTGCTGCGTACCCTTGGGCATCCGTATAGCGACGCCGAGATCGCCGAGGCGCCGAAGCAGCTCGACGGCAAGACGGAGATGGATGCCATCGTTGCGTATCTTCAATCGCTCGGCACGACAATCAAGACGCGGAGGTAGCGGGTGAGCGCGACGCTGTTTCACGCTTTCTGGACGGTCTTACTCATGATCATCTTCTTGGGCATCGTCGTTTGGGCATGGAGTCGGGGTCGCCAAAAGCGTTTCGAGGAGGCCGCGCGTTTGCCGCTTGAGGGCGACGACAGCGAGCCACAATCGGCGAGGTCGGGAGACAGCAGCCATGGCTGATTTCACCAGCGCCTTTTGGAACTGGTTCATCGTCATCCTGGTGTTGGCCAGCATGGTCGGCATGTTTTGGCTCAATTACTGGATGACCGAGCGTCGACGCCCGCGCGAGCGCGCGAAGCTGGTGGGCCATGTATGGGACCAGGACCTGCAGGAGCTCAACAATCCGCTGCCGGCGTGGTGGCTTAATCTTTTCTATATCACACTGGTATTCGGCATCATTTACCTGTTGCTGTTCCCCGGGCTTGGCAGTTTCAGCGGCGCACTCGGCTGGAGCTCGGCGAAACGTTATGACAACGAGGTGCAGGCGGCCGATGAGCGGTACGGTCCGTTGTACGAAAAATATTTTCGCGAGCACATTGAGACCCTGGCACGCGATCGGGATGCCCTCAAGACAGGCGAGCGCTTGTTCGTCAACTACTGCACTACCTGTCATGGGTCCGATGCCCGCGGTGCGCCCGGGTTTCCCGATCTGCGTGATGGCGAGTGGCTGTACGGTGGGCAACCAGAGCAGATCAAGGCCAGTATCTTGAACGGCCGCAACGGCGTCATGCCGCCCTGGGGGGCGGCATTGAGCCGCGACGATATCTTTAATCTCGCCGAATACGTACTGAGCCTGAGCGGTCGGCGGATCAATGAGGATGCGGCGCGCGCCGGCGCAGTGAAGTTCAAGCAAGTTTGTGCCGCCTGCCATGGGGCGGACGGCAAGGGCAACCAGACGCTCGGCGCGCCTAACCTGACCAATAATATCTGGCTCTATGGCGGGTCACAGGCAGCGGTGGCCAAGTCGATTGCCGAAGGACGCCAGGGACGCATGCCGGCACACAAGGACTTCTTGGGCGAGGCCAAGGTACATCTCCTGGCTGCTTATGTGTACAGCTTGTCATTGCCGGGAAAGACTGAGTAACGGTGCTGCAAGACAAAGCCTCGCCATCTTACCGTGCCCCTAACGATGGGGAAGAAAAACAACGACCTATCACGCACAGCACGGACGAGGCTGCCGAGGAGGCGCTCTATGCGCAGCGTCAGCAGATCTACCCGCGACAGGTACACGGCTCGTTTGCGACCTGGCGGGTCATCATGGTCTGCATTACGCTGGGTATCTACTATATCCTGCCTTGGATCAATTGGGGCGACGGCCGCCAAGCCTTTCTGATCGACCTCCCGGGACGCAAGTTCAATCTGTTTTTCTGGACCTTCTGGCCGCAGGACCTGTTCTACCTCACGGCTATCCTCATCATTGCGGCATTGTCACTGTTTCTGTTCACCGCGGTGGCAGGTCGCTTGTGGTGCGGCTACACGTGCCCGCAGACGGTCTGGACCGAAGTGTTCCTTTGGATCGAGCGCATGGTCGAGGGCGATCGCCCGCAGCAGATGCGACTGGCTTCGAAATCCTGGGGCACGGAAAAGATCGCGAAGAAGGGCGTCAAGCATCTGCTGTGGATCGTGTTTTCCGCCTGGACCGGCTTTACATTCGTCGGTTACTTCACACCTATCCGTGAGCTGACGCAGGCGTTCAGCAGTTTTTCATTGGGACCGTGGGAGCAGTTCTGGATCGTATTTTACGGATTCGCCACCTACGGCAACGCCGGTTGGCTGCGCGAGCAAGTGTGCATCTACATGTGTCCGTACGCGCGCTTCCAGGGTGCGATGTTCGATCGCGACACCCTCATCATCTCCTATGATCAGACGCGGGGGGAGCCCCGCGGCTCGCGCCGGCGCAGCGCGGATTACAAGTCCATGGGCCTGGGAGACTGCATTGATTGCACACTTTGCGTGCAGGTCTGTCCGACCGGCATCGACATTCGCGACGGCCTGCAGTATCAGTGTATTGCCTGTGGGGCCTGCATCGATGCCTGTAACTCGGTGATGGATAAGATGGGTTACAGCCATGGTTTGGTCCGATACACCACAGAGAACGAGCTCGCCGGCCAACGCCAGCCTATCCTGCGGCCGCGCGTAGTGATCTACGCGTCCTTGCTTGCCGCTATTGCGCTGACCCTAGTGGTGGCGGTGCTGCTGCGAACGCCGCTGGAGCTGCATGTCATTGGCGACCGCAACGTTCTTTATCGGGCAACGGCAGAGGGCTTGATCGAGAATGCCTATACCCTGAAGATTATAAATATGGATAACGAGCCACATGTCTTTGAGCTGCGGGCATCAGGCATTCCGGGCCTCCAGCTCAAGGCCGATGTCGACGAGATCGGGCTCACTTCCGGCGAGGTGCGTGAGCTGCCGGTACGCTTGCAGGCTGATCCGTGTGTGCTCAAACAGCCGAGCACGCCGGTGGTCTTCGAGCTGCAGGCCGGGGATGATAGAAAGCTGCACGAGCGGGAGCTCGCGCGATTTTTGGGTCCCCCAGGGTGTTGACGATGGCGATGGATGAAAGATCGGTGTGGTATCGCGAACCGTTTGTGTGGATGCTGATGCTGATTCCGCTTGTGGCCGTGGTAGGCGGCATTGCGACGCTGATACTGGCGATACAGAGCGACGATGGGCTGGTGGTGGATGATTATTACTGGCGCGGAAAGGAGATCAATCGCATTTTGTCACGCGACTCTGCGGCGGCGAGGAAGGCAATCAGCGCTGACCTGGCCTTTGATTTCAATCTCGGCCTGGTGAAGGCCGAGCTACGGGCGCGTGATGGCGTAGATTTGCCGGACAGGGTGCAATTCGCATTGTTGCACGCGACACGTGCAGGCTTGGATCGCACGCTTGTGCTGAATCGTACGCCTCAAGGCAGTTATCATGGCCTTTTGCCCGTGCTTGTCTCCGGTCGTTGGTACGTACGAGTCGAAGCCGAAGATTGGCGTTTGACGGGTGCCATGCGCGTGCCGGATCAACGGTCGGTGCGCATCATCCCGGTCATAAACGAGTGAGTCGGCGAGCAAGATATCATGTTCGAACCTGGGTTCTCGTTTAGCCTGTTGGCGGCCTTCCTGGCCGGGTTGCTCGGATCGCTGCACTGCGTCGGCATGTGCGGCGGCATAGTCGGGGCGCTGACGCTGCGGCTTCCACCAGCGGTGCGAGGGTCTCAGT
Source organism: uncultured Nitrospiraceae bacterium (assembly GCA_964347935.1). Taxonomy (GTDB): domain Bacteria; phylum Pseudomonadota; class Gammaproteobacteria; order Acidiferrobacterales; family SPGG2; genus SZUA-472. The sequence goes on from CAYGAS010000085.1 coordinate 4,946, forward strand.
CTCGACTGTTGCCCTATGTGTTGTCGTATAACGCCGGCCGCATCACGAGCTATGCGTTCGCTGGGGCGCTGGCCGGCTTCGTCGGCGCACAGGCCGTGGCGGCGCTGTCGCTGGCACATGCACCGCTCATCGGCAAATGGGTGTCGGCCAGTTTCATGATCGCGCTCGGTCTCTACGTCGCCGGTTGGTCGCGCGGGCTCGCCGACCTTGAGCGCCTCGGTGTGCGCCTGTGGCGACTCATCGAGCCTCTAGGGCGTCGGCACCTGTCACTCGCGGGCTCCCAGCAAGCGTTTGCTCTGGGCCTGGTCTGGGGTTGGCTGCCTTGCGGTCTCGTCTATGCGGTGCTGGCGTGGTCTTTGGTCGCCGGTGGCGCATGGCAGGGGGTAGCCTTGATGCTGGCCTTCGGCGTTGGCACTTTGCCTATGCTGTTGGCCGTGGGCGCGGCCTCGCGTTGGCTTGGCGCGCTCGTGCAAAGCCCATGCTTGCGCAAAGGGGCGGGCGTCGCCCTGTTGCTGTTCGGCGTGTTCGCGCTGATCGCACCCATCGGCTATTATGGGCAAACTCAGCTAGCAAGCGAGCAGGTGGAGGTCGCCAACTCACCAGGCCACGCAAGATCACGGCATGACAGCCGCGTCAACAAAAATATCTTACCTGGAATAGGGTTTTTGAATGTCGGCAAAGAAAGTCATTAGTTTTCCAGCGATCAAGGCGGCCTGCGAGAACTGTCGTTTGTCGCAGCTGTGCTTGCCCGCTGGCCTCGAGACGATTGACATGAAAACGCTCGAGCAGCTCGTGCGGCGACACGGGCCTTTTAGACGCGGCGATAGTCTATTTCGATCTAACGACCGGATGCATGCTGTCTATGCTGTGCGTGCCGGCTCTTTTAGAACGTATTATCTTGCCGAAGACGGCCGCGAGAAGGTGCTCGGGTTTTACCTGCCAGGCGAGTTGCTGGGGTTCGATGGTTTCAGTGACGGACGGCATCGCTGCACGGCCGATGCGCTTGAAACAGCCAGCGTGTGCGAGTTGCCAACGGAGCAGCTGCAGGAATTGGCTGACCGCCTACCGAGTCTCAATCATCAGTTGTACCGCTTGATGAGTCAGGAGATTGGCCGTGACCAGGAGATGCTCTTGTTGCTCAGCGATAAAAATGCGCAGGAACGGCTGGCGACCTTCCTACTGAACCTGGCAGAGCGCTTGGGAAGTCGCGGCTTGTCGGTCGGCGAGTTCAACTTGAGCATGTCGCGCCAGAATATAGCCAACTACCTCGGTCTGACTCTCGAGACTATCAGCCGCACGTTTTCCCAGTTTCAAAAGCAGCGTCTGCTACGGGTCGAGCGCCGTCACATACGCATACTCGATCTGCAAGGTCTGACGGCAGTCGCCGGGCCCGGGGCGGGTATGGCTTCTTCGCAGGCGACCTGATTACACGAACGGCCTATCGGCTAGCTAGGAAGCTTTGCGTTTGTCATGCCGCTTTGATCCAGATCAAGGACGCACCGGCCGCTCCCATATGAATATTGAATGCGCGAAGCTGCGTCACCTCAGCGGCAAAGGGGAAAGCGGTCGTGAAGCCAATCGTCGTGTGTGTTGCCATTGCGGGAGCGCTGTTGGCGCTGTCAGCATCCGCCCAGCCGACGAGCCCCTTACGCGGGATGGAGCTTTACGAGAATCACTGCAGCGGATGCCACGCTAGCCGGGTACACATTCGCGATCCCGAGAAACGCAAGGCCCGGTCCTTGGCGCAAATCGAATCATGGATCTGGCACTGGGCCAAGGAGCTCAAACTCCCCTGGACAGAAGAAGAGGTCAAGGAGGTCCTCGCGTACCTTAATACGCGCTACTATCGCTACTAAGGCAATAGCGCACTGATCTGCCGCGTGACCGCAATCGCGGATCGACGACCTTTCCCGCGCTGGTCCTTCTGAGCGACGGCTCTCGGTCAGGATCAGCGGGGCGCCGTGCCGGGGTGCTCGCGAACGATATCGCGTTGCCCGTCTGCGCCCCCCGGGTCTGCGACGGCGAAAATTTCTATTTCCAAAATAACAACTTAGTGGCCAGGACGGCAGACACTCGTGCCGAACACCGAAACCCCGCTTGCTGCACGGGCGATGCGGTGAGCTATATTTTAGTAACGATGACGGAGGGAGAATACTAACGCTATGGCAAATGGCGAAAGCGCGGCGGTGGCGCAAGCGCCGGGCGGCGGCGACCCACTGCGCATGCTCGGCCAGGTGTTGATGCTCGCGGTGCGTCACAGGGCCTCCGACGTGCACCTGCGCGCTCGCAATCACCCGATTCTACGCATTGATGGCGTGCTGCGTGCGGTGCGCGAAATTCCGGCATTCGCCCCCGACGTATTGGAGCGCATTGGGCGCACGATGATGTCGGCCCGACACATTACCGAGTTCGAGAAAAGCCATCAGGTCGATCTCTCGTTCGGTTTCAAGGATATTGGTCGCGTCCGTGCGAACGTGTTCAAGCAGCGCGGTAGCGTCGGCATGGTGTTGCGTGTGATCAGCACTGAAATCCCACGTCCAGCCGAGCTCAAGCTGCCGGACATTGTCGTCAATTTTACCAAGGTCGAGCGTGGGCTCGTCATCGTCACCGGCGCAACAGGTTCCGGTAAGTCGACGACGCTCGCGTCGATGTGCAACGAGATTAATCTCGTGCGCACCAAACACATTATTACCATTGAGGATCCAATCGAATTTCTGTTTACCGAGCGACGCTCGATCATTACACAGCGTGAGATCGGTATGGATACCAACACCTTCGCCGACGCTATGCGTGCCGCCATGCGCGAAGACCCCGACGTGATTCTTCTAGGTGAAATGCGCGATCCGGAAACAATTGAAACCGCACTCACGGCGGCCGAAACGGGGCATCTGGTGCTGTCGACGATGCACGCACCGGCGGTGGCAGAGAGCATTCCGCGCATCATTACCGCCTTCCCGCCGGAAGCGCAGGCAAGCATTCGCGGGAAGCTGGCGCAGAATCTGAACGGCATAGTCGCTCAGCGTTTGCTCCCGCACAAGAGTGGACAGGGGCGGATCGTGGCCTGCGAGGTCATGACGGCATCGGCGCGTGCGCGCGAACTTATCCTCGATCCGCTCAAGGTGAAGGACATCGTCGACTTGGTGAAGAAGGGCACATTGGCCGAAGGCATGCTCGGCTTCGATGCGTGTCTCTTCGATCTCTACCGGCGTGGCGAGATCGACGAGGACACGGCCCTGCAGCATGCTACCAGCGCCACTGACCTCAAGCTGAAGCTGGAAGGCTTCTGATTCCTAAGACGTTAGTCGCGAGTCGTTAGTCGTAACGGCTGGCGACGACGCCGGCTTGCTGCTGCGACGGACTGCGTCTCGAGCTCAGTCATCCAGTGTGAAACCCACCTTCATGGTGATCTGCCAATGCGCGACGCCAGTGTTCGCGATGGCACCGCGAATATCCGTGACTTCAAACCATCTTATGTTGTGGATTGTTTTCGATGCCTTCGCAATCGCTTTCGAAACAGCATCTTCGATGCTACTGGCGGACGATCCGGTTAGTTCCAGTGATTTGTAAACGTGGTCGACCATTGAGCCCTCCTCCTGGAGCGGTTACAGGATTTCGCTAGCATAATCGGCCAGACGCGATCGCTCGCCGCGTCGGAGTGTGACGTGGCCGCTGTGCATCCATTCCTTGAAGCGATCAACCGCATAAGTCAGCCCAGATGTCGTTTCGGTCAGATAGGGCGTATCGATCTGGGCGATGTTACCCAAACAGACGATCTTGCTGCCGGGACCGGCGCGGGTCACCAGCGTTTTCATCTGATGGGGGCTCAGATTCTGCGCCTCATCGATGATGATAAATTTCTTTAAAAATGTTCGCCCGCGCATGAAATTGAGTGATTTGATACGTATGCGGTTGCGGATGAAATCATGTGTCACCGCACGGCCCCAGGCGCCGTGGTCACGACCGCCGGTTTCATGCAAGACATCCAGATTATCCTGCAATGCACCCATCCAGGGCTCCATCTTTTCCTCCTCGGTACCGGGCAAAAAGCCGATGTCTTCGCCGACCGGGACCGTCGCGCGCGTCATGACTATCTCGTTGTAGCGTTTCTCATCGAGCGTCTGGGTGAGTCCGGCGGCGAGCGTTAACAAGGTCTTGCCGGTGCCGGCTTGCCCGAGCAGGGTGACGAAATCGATCTCCGGATCCATCAGCAGATTAAGTCCGAAATTCTGTTCGCGATTACGCGCGTGAATGCCCCAGACATTGGACTCTTTCTGGGTGTAATCCGCGATCGGCTCCAGCGAGGCACTACCATCGTCGTGCTGACGCACGATGAATTCGAGTGGCGCAGCTCCTTCGGTGTACACAAACTCATTGGCGTACCACCCGTAGGCACGTGGGTTGCGCACTCGGTAACGCAGGATCCCGCGTTTGCCGTGCTCGGCTTCTATGCCCTCACCGAGGGTTTCAGGAAAGTGCTCATCGAGCTTGGCTGCACCTGTGTAGAGCAGATTCGCGTCGTCCAGCACCTGGTCATTGGTATAGTCCTCAGCGCGGATGCCGAGCGCATGCGCCTTAATTCTTAGATTGATGTCCTTTGAAACGAGCGTGACCTCGCTGTCGGGGTGGTCGGTGCTGAGGTCGAGCGTGATGCCGAGAAGCGCATTGTCGGGGTTTTGCGGTGAAAGGCCGTTTGGCAACTGGCTTTTTACGGCATTCGAATAGAAGTACAGGCGTCCGGTTTTTGCGCCCACGACTGCGGAAGGCAACTGCACGCCGGCGCCAATGTCGCCATCAACGTGTTCCACCAGCTCATCGATGAAGCGGCTCACCTGGCGCACGTTGCGTGCCGCTTCCGACATGCCGACTTTGGCATGGTCGAGCTCCTCGAGCACAACGATAGGTAGATAGATGTCGTGCTCCTGAAAGCGCAGCAACGCCGTCGGATCGTGGGTCAGAACATTGGTGTCGAGAACGAAAATTTTTCTGTCTGTACTCATAGCATTAGGGTCTAATCCCGGCCCGACTAACGTTATCTGACGCGAAGCATGCAAAGGGGCCAAGAATGCAAAGACGATGATTTCCTCTTTCTTTGAAGATATGCATGCTCACTGCGTTCTCTGCGCCGAATTCAGGCTCTTTCGACTAATCCGCTTCGCGCTCGATGCTGCAGCAGTGCGGGACCCGGGCCTCGGCACCTTCGACCGCCGTCTCGTCCGCGGTCAGCACGGCACCCGTCACGGGATTGGGGCGAAAGGTGGTGCAGCCCTTGAGCCCCATTTCGAAAGCCAGCTCGTAGAGCGAGCGGAAGTCCTCAAATGGGTAATCCTCCGGAACATTGATGGTTTTAGAAATGGCGTTATCGACAAACGGCTGTAGCGCGGCTTGCATGTCGATGTGAGCGCGGGGCGTGAGACCGGTCGCATCGACGAACTGGTGCGGCAGCGGTCCGCGTCCGCCCTGTTCCTGCCACAAGGCATGCGCGTAGTCCGTTAGCGCGTAGGCGGCATAGCTGCCGTCGGCCTCCAGCACCCGACGCGAGTAGCAAAAATCGTACACCGGCTCGATCCCGCTCGACACGTTGTTGGCGAGCAGGCTGATGGTACCCGTGGGGGCGATGGCGGTCAGATGGCTGTTACGGATCCCCTTGGCCGCAATACCGTCGCGGATGTCTTCGGGCAGGGCGCGAATAAACTCCCCGCTCAGATAGGCATCTCGGTCGAGCGCAGGAAAAGCTCCTTTCTCGACAGCGAGGGTGATCGAGGTCCGGTAGGCCGTGTGACAGATCGTTTGCATCACGCGTATTGCAAGCTCGCGTGCCGGCGCCTCGCCGTAGTGTAAACCCAGCATGATCAGTGCGTCGGCGAGTCCGGTCAGCCCCAAACCTAGGCGACGCGACGCGTGGGCCTGGCTGGCTTGCTGCGGTAAGGGAAACTGCGATACGTCGATAGCGTTATCCATCATGCGCGTGGCGACAGCCACTGTGTCACCGATGCCGCGGAAATCGAGACGCGCATTCGCCGAGTACGGGTCGTGCACGAAGCGCGTCAGGTTGATAGCGCCGAGATCGCAGGCGCCGTAGGGCGGCAACGGAAGCTCGCCGCAAGGATTGGTCGCGGTGATATGCTCGCGATACCACAGGTTATTGAACTGGTTGATGCGGTCGATGAAAAGCACTCCCGGCTCGGCATAATCATAGGTCGCGCGCATGATGCGATCCCACAACTGGCGTGCCTTGATGCGCTTAAGAATCCGACAGGGAACCGCTTCATGTTTGCCCGGCCAGCGCCGCGACACCATTTCGCCGTTCGCGACACCCGTCTCACCGAGCTCATAAGCAGGAAATACTAGCGCCCAATCGGCATCGACGCGAACGGCCTGCATGAACTCGTCGGTTACCTGTACCGAGAGATTGAAATGGCGCAGCTCCTGGCTATCATGCTTCGCGCTTACAAACTCTTCGATGTCGGCATGGTCGCAGCGTAGCGTGGCCATCATGGCTCCACGACGTGCACCGGTCGACAGTAGGGTGGCGCACATACTGTCCCAGATGCGCATGAAAGAGACCGGGCCCGACGCCACTGCCCCCGTCGCGCGTGCAGGCATTCCGCGGGGACGCAAGGTAGAAAAGTCGTAACCTACCCCTCCCCCTTGCTGCATGGTGAGGGCGCCCTCTTTCAGATTATCGAAGATGCTGTCCAGCGAATCCTCGATCACACCCATCACAAAACAATTGAACAGGGTGACCCGTCGTTCCGTGCCGGCACCCGCCTGGATCCGGCCGCCCGGCAAAAGTTTAAAGTCCACGAGCGCGTCATAGAAGCGCCGTTCCCATAGGGCCTGATCGCTCGGCTCGGCGCTGGCGAGCGCGTGCGCAATACGACGCCAGGTATCTTCGATGGTCTGATCGCAGATTTTGTCTCCTCGCCGGAAGCGATATTTGGTGTCCCAGATATGCCGGGCGATATCGGTTTTTAGATAGGCGTGGGTCATAGGGGAGAGGATCACGGCATCACTTCGCGGTCGGCGGCCCGGGCCAGGGCCTCGAGCGCGGTCGAGATGCTGACAGGGTAGGGCGGTTGTGTCTTGAGTTCGTGCAAGTGCGCAGGCAGCTGGGCGATCTGCAGGGCGGCGCGTTCGCGCGCTTTCGTGAGCGGCTCCGCAGGATGCAGGCGTTGCCCACCTTTCATCACCGCTTCGATCAGAGGCTCGCCCTCCTGCCTGTCGCTCTCCGTGGTGATGACATCGCCTTTCATGTGTTGGTCTCTGGCGTTCTCATAGTCCCGATACACTTGCTTGCGACCAGGCCAGGTCGCCTTGCCTTCGGAACGTTTCCGGCGCGGATGGCCGCCATACTCGACAAGCTTATAGGCGCAATCGAGGTAGGGTGTATCGGCCGAGGTGTCGAGGCGGGTACCTATACCAAAGCCGTCGATCGGCGCGCCTGCCTGCAGCAGCTGACGCAGCTGATGTTCATCGAGGTTGCCGCTGCTGAAGATGGTAGTCTGCTCGAGGCCGCCCCGGTCGAGGATCTGGCGAACCTTGCGCGCATGATCGGCCAGGTCGCCGCTGTCGAGGCGCACGCCTTTAACGGCGATGCCCTCGGCAGTCAGTTGTGGCGCGAGCCCCACCACCGTTCGAGCCGCCGCTTCCGTATCATAGGTATCGATCAGGAGCACGACATTTTTCGGTTGCGCATGGGCAAAACTTTTGAACGCCGCGGCCTCGCTCCTGTGAGCTTGTATGAACGAGTGCGCCATGGTACCGAAGATCGGAATGTCATAGAGCTTTCCAGCCAATACGGTCGCTGTGCCGCTGAAGCCGGCCAGATACGCTGCGCGCGCCGCCAGCAGGCCCGCCTCGGCACCGTGCGAGCGTCGCAAGCCGAAGTCCACGAGAAGTTTGCCGGGTGCGGCCAGTACACAACGCACGGCCTTGGATGCAATCAAGCTCTGAAAATGCAGCAGGTTGATCACGCGCGTTTCCACAAACTGCGCTTGTGGAATCGGTGCTGTGACACGCAAGATGGGTTCGTTTGGAAAAAATACCGTGCCTTCCGGCATGGCATGAACGTCGCCCTGGAAGCGGAAGCTGCCGAGATAGTCGACAAACTCGCGGTCAAAACGGCCAGTGGCGGCGAGCCACTCTAGCTCCTGTTTGTCGAAGCGAACCGTCTCGAGATACGCTAGTACCTGCTCCAGGCCGGCAGCGACGAGAAACCCGCGTTCGGGCGGAAGATCACGCACGAAGAACTCGTAGGTGGCCACGTCCTCCATGCCCTCATGGAAGAACCCCTGCAGCATCGTTAGCATGTACAGATCGGTCAAGAGGGCACTGGTGCTCGCGTTCATAGCCGTAGGTGGAGTTACTGATTGCCGGTGGATATTGACACCACCCGCTTACAGACGAACGACACCGCGGTTGCTGGTCGCGTCGGCTAACGTGGTCGGCCGTCAATAATGACACGTCATCGCTCAGATGTAATTTTAAAGGAGTCGAACCGGGTGAACCAGTCGGCAGACGACCGCCCCCGCGTAATCTGGTAGCCTTGTACACCTGTCAGTCAGGGGCGACTTCGAGAGATGCCAAGCGCACCGCTTCCCATTCCACGCCATTTCGCAGCAAACAAGGTTGCCGATGTGTGGCGCGTACCCTACCAGGAACGGGCCGAACAGGCGCAGCAGTGGGCGGCAGAACACGGTATCCAACCTGCCGCGGACGACGTCTTTAAGATTGGCTTGCTTCTGGTAGATGTGCAGAACACCTTTTGTGTCCCGGGGTTCGAGCTCTTTGTCGGTGGCCGCTCGGGCACGGGTGCGGTCGACGATAATCGTCGCCTGTGTGAGTTCATCTACCGCAATCTGGGGCTGATCACCCAGATTATTCCCACCATGGACACGCATCAGGCGATGCAGATCTTTCACGCCGTCTACCTGGTGGATGAGCAGGGCCGGCATCCGGATCCGTACACGCTCATTAGCGTCGCCGACATCGAGCGGGGGCGCTGGAAATTTGATCCGGAAGTCGGGCGCGCCCTGTCCATCGATTACAACTATGGTCAACGCCATTTGTTGAGCTATGCGCAGCAACTGCGCGAGACTGGCAAATACAGTCTCACGGTGTGGCCTTTCCATTCGATGTTGGGTGGAATCGGCCACGCTTTGGTTTCGGCGGTCGAGGAGGCGATTTTCTTTCATGGCATCGCCCGCTACAGCCAAGCGGACTTTCGCGTCAAGGGCAATAACCCGCTGACCGAGCATTATTCGGTGCTCGGCCCGGAAGTCACGACCGGACCCGAGGGTGAGGCAATCGCGGAGAAGGACCGGCAACTGGTCGATATGCTGCTCGAGTTTGATGCCGTCGTCATTGCCGGGCAGGCGAAAAGCCACTGCGTGGCCTGGACGATCGACGATCTACTGCGTGGCGTGCTTGAACGCGATCACGCGCTCGCGAGTAAAGTCTACCTGTTGGAGGATTGTACCTCGCCGGTCGTGGTACCGGGTGTGATCGACTACAGCGATGAGGCCGATGCGGCTTTTCGGCGTTTTGCCGACGCCCGTATGCACGTCGTGCGCTCTACCGAGGCGCTTGCGAGCTGGCCAGATATCAGTCTCTAGGCGCACAGCTACATCGTGCCTTTGAGCAGCTTGCGTAACGCAGACAGCGAGCGCGTGTTAAGCACATCTTTTGCCTCCAGCCAGCCACGGCGCGCCTGGCCCACGCCGAAGCGCAGGTTATCAAATCCGCCCGGTTGGTGTGCATCGGAATTGATGGCAACGAGCACGCCCTCGTCCTTGGCGAGCTGGCAATAGCTGTCAATCAGGTCAAGGCGTTGCGGCTGGGCATTCAACTCAAGAAAACACCCCCGTTGGCCCGCTTCGCGAATGATTTGCGTCATGTCTACGTCGTAAGGTTCGCGCTCTTCGAGCAGTCGTCCGCTTGGATGGGCCAGGAGGCTGAAGTGTGGATGATTCATCGCTCGCAGAATGCGGCGAGTCTGTTTCGCGCCCGGCAAATCGAACTTACTGTGCACGGCGCCTATCACCAGATCGAGCTCCGCCAGGATCGCATCGGGTAAGTCCAGTCGACCGTCCTCGAGGATTTCGACTTCGATGCCCTTTAGCAGCTCGATTCCTTTGAGATTTTCATTGAGGCGGTCAATTTCTTCCAGCTGTTTTGCCAGCGTGCGTGTGTCCAGGCCGCGTGTGACGGCAAGTCCTTTCGAGTGGTCGGTAATCGCAAGGTAACGCAGGCCGCGCGTGCGCGCGGCCTGCGCCATTTCATCGATAGTGTTCTTACCGTCCGATGCGCGCGTGTGGCTATGCAGATCGCCTTTCAGATCGGCGAGGCGCACGAGCTTCGGCAGCTTCCCTAGGCGGGCGGCTTCGATCTCGCCGCGATTCTCGCGCAACTCGGGCTCGATATAAGGCAGCTTCACGGCCGCATAGACCGAGGCTTCGGTTGCGCCGGCGACCCGCTGCTCACCCTTGAATGCGCCGTACTCGTTGATCTTGAGACCCCGCTGCTGGCCGAGGCGGCGGATGGCGATATTGTGCGCTTTTGATCCAGTGAAATATTGCAGGGCGGCGCCCAGACTGATCCGGTCGACGACGCGCACGTCGACTTGCAGCCCGCATTTAAGAATCACTGTCGTGCGTGTTTTACCGTGAGAAAGAATTTCTTTGATTTCGTCGTACGCGACTAAATCGTGCATGACCGGACTTGAGCGTGTCGCCGTGACGAGTATGTCTAGATCGCCGACGGTCTCATTGCAGCGCCGGTAGCTACCGGCGACGATCACGTCCTTGACGCCCCGGCTTTGCTTGAGGTGCTGGACCAGCGGTTGCGCATAGTCGGTGGCTGTGAGCAGCAAGAAGCGAGCTTTCTTTTTAAGCTGAGCCTCAATGGCTTCGCGAATGCGTTGCTCGGTCTTGGCACCGAAACCTTCAAGCTCCCGCACGTGACCCTGACGGACGGCGCGCAAAAGCTGTTTCGGTGTATTGATGCCGAGCTGCTGATGCAGGGCTGCTACGCGCTTCGGTCCGAGGCCCGGTACCTTGAGCAACACGGACAACGCCGCCGGTGTGCGCTTGTGCAAATTGGTGAGCTCGGCACAGCGCCCCGTTCGCACGATCTCCTGGATCTTGCCGGCGAGGTCCTTGCCGATCCCGGGCAGGCGGGTCAGCTCGAATCCTTCCTCGATCAGTTTGGCCGCGTCGCGCCCGAGCCCTTGCACCGTGCGTGCGGCATTGCGGTAGGCGCGCACGCGAAAGGGGTTAGCACCCTCGATCTCCAGGAGATCGGCAATCTCGTCAAAAATGGCGGCGATATCGGTGTTATGAATGGGCATGCATTTAAAGTGCCGCCTGCGGCGACGATGTATTAGCGGGGTCCGGCCCCCGCGCGGCCGGGCACTTTGGTTTCGGCCAAAGTGCCCAAAGCCATTG
>CAYGAS010000086.1:0-1554 GCA_964347935.1 uncultured Nitrospiraceae bacterium
ATCGACCGCGATCCATGTATTGTCGCCCAGCGCTTTGCGAACCTGGCGCACGCGATCGATGTCGACCCGCGGGTCGTCGTGGCCGATCTTCAGCTTCACACCGAACATACCCTGCTCCAGATAGCGCTCGAACTCGGTCACCATTTCCGCGACCGTCATGTACAGCCAACCGCCGTCAGATCCGTACACGGGCGCGCGCTCGCGCGCGCCGCCGAGCAACTTGTACACCGGCATACCGGCGGCTTTGCCCTTAAGGTCCCAAAGCGCGAGGTCCACTGCTGCCTGGGCCTGCATCACCAGGCCGTGACGGCCGACGGATTGCAAACGTTTATACATGCGCTGCCAGAGCCGCTCGTGATCAAGGGCGTCCTGGTCGATCAACAGTGGCGCCAAGTCGTCCGCCAGCACACGTTGGGTTGCCGTCCCCCCACCGAGCAAGCTCCATGCGTAGCCAAGACCGCAATGGCCATCGTCGGTAATGATAAAGACCAACGGCATATTGATATGCGTCACCGGGCCGCCTTTGGCACCGCTGGACGATCCCGACATCATCGGGCGCGGCAAAGGCAGGCGCAGTAGCTCGGTGCGCACTTCAGTGATTCGCATTCTCTCTTCCATTAACTTCGCTTAACTCAAGAGCGGCGGCATCCGTCCGCCACTGTCTCACAGGCTCGGCTGCACATAGACGCGCATCAGGTTCCCGTCGCGCATAATTTCGACCGGGACTGTCTGCCCGGGCGACAGCGTACCCGCAATCCTGGCCACATCTCGCACGCCACGTATCGGCTGCTCGTCGATGCGCAGAATAATATCTCCAGATCGCAGACCTGCTCGATCCGAGGGGCCATCGCGGATCACCTGGACGATGTGCGCGCCCGTGTCAGGCACGAGCTTGTGCGCGCTCGCTGTGTTGTCGGGCACGCGGTCGACTATAACACCGAGCCGCGCCTGCGCGAGCGCCGGCAGCGACAAAACACACAATGCCAAGACCGACACAACCAGGCCGTAGCTGCAGACGGCGGCCCTAACACCTCTGGCAGGCACCCGTGTAGTGTTGCCCATGAATCCCCTCACCTCACAGCGCGCTCACCGGAGCGACAACATTAACCATTTTTTCCGAGGCTGCCAAATATCAGCGCTCACCACGGACCGACACGAAGCCTGCGACGACCTCGGTGATTTCGCGCTGTATATCCGAATCACTGCGCCCGCTGCGCTTCGGTGCATGAAAAGAATGATCGCCGCCTTCGATCACGCGCAAAATGGATGGTGTTCGTAGCCCTTTTAAGACTCCCCTGAGCAACACAAGATCACAAAGCGCGTCGCGCGTACCCTGAATGAACAACATCGGCGATGCGACAGCAGACAAGTGGGCCGCGCGCAGCCGTGCCGGCCGCCTAGGCGGATGCAGTGGATAACCCAGAAACACCAGTCCGTCACAGGCCTCCCCCGCCGCGACGACCTGTGAGGCGATACGCCCGCCCATACTCTTACCACCGAGAAAGAGCCCGGCCGGCGCGCGAACCGCGGCGTTCCGCCCCGCAACGTGGCGCG
>CAYGAS010000087.1:0-10359 GCA_964347935.1 uncultured Nitrospiraceae bacterium
CCAGGTTGCCAGTGCGGGTACATCCTCCGAGTACGATTGCAGCGGATGGATCGCCGGGTAGAAGCGCGCATTCGCACGGTTGCGGTCGAGTGCCCAGAAGCAACGTACGTAACGCTTGGTGTGGGTGGTCACGGGCTCCGAGAAATCTCCTCCCGGGGGGCTGATCGCGCCGATCAGCGTGACCGAGCCTTCCTCGCCGGACAGCGTGTGCACCCGCGCCGCACGCTCATAGAAGTCCGCCAGGCGGCTGCTGAGATAGGCCGGATAGCCGGCTTCGGCAGGCAGCTCGCCGAGACGTCCCGAGACCTCGCGCAGGGCTTCGGCCCAGCGGCTCGTCGAATCTGCCATGAGCGCCACGTGCATGCCTTGATCGCGAAAGTACTCCGCCACCGTCACGCCGGTGTAGATGCTGGCCTCGCGCGCCGCCACCGGCATATTCGACACGTTAGCGATAATAACGGTGCGTTCCATCAATGGCCGACCGCTGCGGGGGTCTTCGAGGCGAGGAAACTCGTGCAATACCCCGGACATCTCGTTGCCGCGCTCGCCGCAACCGACGTAAACGATAATATCGGCATCGCACCATTTCGCCAGCGTCTCCTGCAGTACCGTCTTGCCGGTACCGAACCCTCCCGGCAGTGCGGCCTTACCCCCGCGCGCAACCGGAAACAAACCGTCGAGAATACGTTGACCGGTCAACATCGGACCACTCACGGGCAATCGCTCGGCGATCGGACGTGGCGCGCGCACCGGCCACAGATGACTCATGGCCACTTCGTGCGTGCGGCCATCAGGCGCGCGCACCGTGCACAGGGTCTGGTCCTCGGCATACTCACCCGCCGCGACGATGTCGGCCACTTCACCTTCCAGGCGCGGCGGCACCAAGCACCTTTGTGTCTTTCCATCGACCGGCTGCACGCTGCCAAAAACCATACCGCCGCGCACACGCTCACCGCTTTTCACCGCCGGCGTAAACGGGAAGGTAGCCGCCACCGGCGCATACATGCCCGGCGCGACAAATTTCGAGCGCGTACCGGATAGTGGCCGTAGCAGTCCATCAAAGATATTGCCGAGTAAGCCCGGACCGAGCCGTACGGCAAGCGGCAAGCCGCTGCCTTGCACCACCACCCCCGGACGCAGGCCGCTGGTATCCTCGTAGACCTGAGCGACGATTTCCCGCTCCTGAATGCGGATCACCTCTCCCAACAGGTTCTGCTCGCCGACACGCACCGCTTCGTTGATAAAGAATACCCCTTGCGCTTGCGCGCGCAATACCGGTCCGCTGATCCATTTAATAAAGGCCTTGCTCATGACTTGCTCGTGCGGCGCACGTGCCCGGGATTGGCCACGGCGCGATCCTCGAGCGCCAGGCGATGTAATTGCGCCAACAGCTGCGCCTCGATCTCGGCGCGACTCGCGAGCAGCCCCGGTGGCGTCCCGTCAAGACAGGCCTCGTCTGTACGGATGCGCAGGCCTGCACGAATCTCAGGGTCCTCCACGAACAGCGGCGCTTCGCCGTCGCCCAGCACGCCGCGCTCAGCGCCCGAAGCAAGCGCTTCTTGTGTGCGCCAACCGACGGGATGTTCGATCTGCCATTTCTTGGCGGGCAACACGGCCCGCGCCTGACGCAGCAGTGCCAGCACCCAGATGCGCCGTGCGCCGGGGTCTTGCCAGCGCGCGAGTAGTCGCTCTTGCAACGCCCCCCAGGCTTGTTGCAGCAGCGCCGTCTCGGCGTGTTGCTGGCGCTGGCGTCTTTGCGTCTGTAGCTGGGCCTGCGTCGAGGCAATCTTCTCGCGTGACCGTGTGCGTTCTTCCTCCACGGTCTTGCGCATACGCGCACGGGCCTCGCGGTGGGCCTGCTTGACCGCAAGCGTGGCCTCAACCCGGGCTTGTTCAAGAATTTCGCGGCACCGGCGCTCACGGTAGTCCTCGACCAGTTTTAGCAATGCCTCGAGCTGAGCATCGATAACGCTCGTGGATTCGTTCATGGCTCAACTCCGAGTTGACGACGCAGGGTGCTGGCGAAATCCGGCACCGAAACTTGTCCGCGCACATCGGGCACCACAATCAACAGCGGTCGCGTCCGCGCCTGCATCTGCGCCAGTTTGTCGGGCAGCAATTGTTGTGCGTACTGCGCCGTGATCAGCACAAGATCAGCGTCGCTGCAGGCCCGTTGCAAGGTCGCGGTGATCTCACTTGGCGCGGGCATGCGCACCTCGATACCCGCCAGCCGGTAGGCACATGCGCTAGTCTCATCGCCGATAAAGATCGGTGCGGACATCGGTCCCCCTCAGGCAAGGCGATTGAAGATGAGGATCGAGATGAGCAGCCCGTAGATGGCGATACCTTCGGCCAAGCCGATCAGGATCAACAGACGCCCCAGCAACTCCGGCTTCTCGGTCAAGGCGCCCACAGCGGCGGCGCCGACCGTGCCGACCGCATAGCCGGCCCCGAGCGCCGACAGTCCCGTCGCCAGTGCTGCAGCCAACAGGCCCAAACCGAGACCTGAATCGAATGAGATCGGAGCACTCGGCTCCACTGCCGCCGCCGACGGTATCCACAACAGACCCGTCGCCACGACGCTTAACACGGTCACTGTAACCGTCAGGGCGATCGCTAGCTTTGTGCGCCAATTCATTCTTGTCTCCTTGTCTATATCTGGGGTGACGACGGCGGCGCCAGGGGGCGAAAGACACGACCCTCGCCGCGCAGAAAACGGATGAAGAACTCGAATAAGATCAGGCGCGTCGTTTGCACCGATACCACCAGTCCCTCGAGAACGATCACCAACAAATTCCCAGCAACCATCACGACGATAGCCGCAACGGGGTGTCCGCTGACGTCAGCGATGGTGACGATCGCCAACGACAACCCGGCGTGGCCGAGCGCGAACGCGCCCACGCGTGCAAATGACAGGGTGTTTATCGCCAGTTGCATCACACTTTCAAACAGGTGGCCGATGGCGGCGAACAGCGGCACCCCGCCGCTGCGACTCTCCCACGCGCTGCCGGCGAGATACCACGAGAGACCTGCAGTGGCGAGCGCCAAACCTGCGCTCGGATGCAACAGGCTCACCGTCAGACCAACATATAAGGTCAGCACGGCCGCCTCCACCCGCCCCCAGCTGCGCACATCGCCGCGCCAGTACGCCTCGATAGCGTTGAACACCAGGCCGAGTAAAAGGACGGCGACACCGCCAAACAGTGGCACGATCAGCACGGGCAGCGGATGCTCCAAGGGGTGCAACCAAAGCGGCGAAATAATGTCTTCGCGACTGAAAATACTGCCGAAGACGAGACCGAAGACCATCGACGCCAGGCCACCGGCAACAAGCAGACGCAGAAAAGGCCAGCGCCGTTGCAAGGCTAAGCCGACGACGAACAACACCAACCCTTGACCGACGTCACCGAACATGTAGCCGAACAGCAAGGGTGCAATGACAGCTAGGACCCGGCTGGGATCGGCTTCGTCACGTCCCGGCGTACCCAGGAGGCGCGCGAACAGCTCAAACGGTTGTGCCCACCAGGGATTGTGCAAGACCATAGGCGCGCTCTTACCAAGCGGTGGGCGTGGGAAATGCAGCACACCCCGCACCCCTGCTCGCTGCAGCGTGCTCTCAAGGGCCTTGCCGCTCACGTCACTGGTCCAACCGGTCACCCAGGCGAAGTTCTCCGTGATCGGCAAATTACTCACATTGCTCACGAGCCATTCGAGCCGGGTGATATCGTTTAAAGCCTGACGCAATCGGTGCTTCTCGATCAGCGCGTCGATTTCGCCAAGCAGCCGCTCCGAGGCACGTTCAATCTCTGCTAAGCGCTTACTGACCTGCTCACGGTTATCCGCGGCGGCGCCTGTCAACCATGAAGGCAGCGACAGATGCCGGCCCTTCACCGCCGTCAGCTCTTGCTCCAGGGCACTCATCTCGTCGGGTGGCCCCAGCATGAGAAAGAAGTCATGCAGAGGCGTGGCGACCCGCTGATGGATGACCCGTCCTGGCACCTGCGCAACGCGGGTGGCCGGGGGCAGCACGTATACACTCGCCGTCAAGGCCGGCCCTGCTTTCGCCATCAGGGCAAAATCCAGCACGATTTCCCTGGCCTGTGTCAGCATCTCATTCAGCAGATTGAGCTCAGTGCGCTCGGCACGCAGCGTCTCCAACTTCTTGATCAACGCATCCGCCTCGTCGCGCCACGCATAAATCCGCTGTAAGGCCTGTTCCATCACCGGTGCGGGCAGCCCTGGTGCGGTCGAAGGTTGCAGTGCCTCATGCGGCCAGTACTCGTGATAGCGATGGGCCAAGCGATGATAGTCTTCCAAACGGCCTTGGAGATCGGGAATGGTCGTGCGCGCAGGCACCTCGCTGTGCACCTCGATCTCCACGCTGTGCGTCGCGGCTAAAGTTTCGAGCGCCATCGTCAGGTCTTCCTGTGCCGTCAGCAGCTCGAACCAGCGGGCGGGGAGAGGACGGAACATCAGTGACCCCCCTGTCCGGGCTCGGCGAACAACGTGCGGCGCACCAAGGCGGAACGCAGCCGTTCGAGGTCGAGCGCAACCAGCGCGAGATGCAAAAACGCTGCGACCGGCTGGTGCGTGTGCCGGCGGAACTCGTAGACGAGCTTTTCGGCCAGGCGCTTGCATACCTCTTCACTGCGCTCGGCGTCACCTTCACGCAGACCGCGCAAGTGGCTTTGCAGCCATGCTTCCAGTCGCTCCACGGGCGCGGCGGCGGTGCTAGATATCTGCGGCCACAACGCGTGCCACCGTTGCCGCCAGCCGGCCAACAGCGGCAAGCCTGCCTGCCAGGCCCGCACCAGCGGCGCAAAATCCGAATCTTGCAATGCTTCAAGGCGCGCGCGCAGATTGTCGGTGGCAAACGGCTTCAGCACAGGATCATCGCGCACCCACCCGGGCGCGCGCTCACCCATCAACAAATGCTGCAGCCCCGGCAGGTCCAGCAAGTACTGCACCCAGAGCACTGGCTTGCGCCAAGCCACCGGCTGCCAGCCGGCGACGTCGGCGATGTAATGACGAAACTGTTGACGCAGGGAGAGCTCCATGGCGTGAATGTCGGTGCGGGCGCTGAAGTGCAGCACCCAAGGCCGCAGGCCCGTCGTGCGGGCACTTTGCAGAAAATGCAGCAGGTCACCCACGCCTTCCAGCCGGCGCCAGGTGGTCGCATCCGGGCGCGCGCCGTGTCGTGCCTGCAGACGCGCCTGCGCATAGGAAAAGGATGCAACCTGATTCATCGCTCACGCCGGTTAGTTGGAAGATGCATCACATTCCTCTTCGCCCGTCATACGAGCGGCGACACGCTCTACGGCTGCCGCTAGTGCGCGTTGTTCCCGCCCCCATTGAATGTTCTGATCGGCCGCATCGGCATCTTCCTTCAACAGGATATCGATCCGCGCCGCCGTGACGCGTGCGCAGTGCACGTGCAGCTGGCCGATGCGCCGGTTGGTACGTTCGGTGATTGCGCGCGCCTGTTGCTGCGCTGCATCGATGATGGCCGCCGCCTCGCGCTCGCAATCCTTGACCGCCTCGAGCGCGTGCTGCTCTGCCTCTAACGCCGTGTTCATGGCATCCGGAGAGGCGACGGGCTTACTGTTTTGTGTCGGCTTCGACATCCAACTAATACAAGGGCCCGCCCGCCGCTAAATATCCCGCGGCCGTACGGCATCGGGCAGGCCGATGCGCTCGGCGAGCCACCAAGATTGGTCAGTGGAAACGCGCCGGTCCCGCTGGCGCGGCAATCCTAGATGACCCGCGAAAACTTTTGCTTGGCCGGGTCTTTATGCAGGTACTGATCGAACACCATGCATACGTTCCGAATCAACAGCCTGCCTGCGGGGTGCACGTTCAATATGCTGTCCTCCAATGCAATCAGGCCGTCCAGCACCATAGCTTCGAGCTCCTGACATTCGGCCGCGAAGTAATCCATAAACTTGATCTGCCACTTCTTCTCAAGCTTTGGAATGTCGAGGGCAAAATGACAGATCAGTTGCATGATGATCTCGCGACGCAGGCGGTCGTCCTTCGTCAGCTCGACGCCGCGATACACAGGCAAGCGCCCTGCGTCGATGCGTTTATAGTAGTCTTCAGCAGCATGCACGTTTTGTGCGTAACTGTCACCGATCATGCCGATCGAGGTGACGCCCATCCCGATTAGATCGCAGTCTCCATGTGTCGAGTAGCCTTGGAAGTTTCGCCACAGTGTACCGTTGCGCTGTGCGACGGCGAGCTCATCATCCGGTTTGGCGAAGTGGTCCATACCAATATAGGCATAGCCGGCCTCGGTGAGTAATTCGACAGTCAGCTGCAGGATCTTAAGTTTCTCCTCGGGTGTGGGCAGATCGGCCTCATTGATCTGGCGCTGCACCTTGAAGCGCTGCGGCAGGTGCGCGTAATTGAACACGGATAGTCGGTCGGGGCTGGCGGCAATAATTCTGTCCAGCGTGCGCGAAAAGCTGTCGACCGTTTGCAGGGGAAGACCATAAATGAGATCGACATTGACCGACTTAAAACCGTGGCCCCGGGCCGCGTCCATGACGGCAAGCGTCTGCTTTTCCGATTGAATGCGGTTGACGGCTTTTTGCACATCGGCATCGAAGTCCTGCACGCCAAGACTCGCGCGGTTGAAGCCCAACTCACGCAGCAACATGATTGTCCGTTCATTAACCGTGCGCGGATCGATCTCGATCGAGTATTCTCCGCGATCGCCGTCCAGCAGGTTGAAGTGCTTCGCCGTGCTGCGCATGAGCGCGCGCATCTGGCCCTGATTGAGGAAAGTGGGCGTACCGCCCCCCCAATGGAGCTGTTCCACCGGCCGCCCGCGATCAAACAGCTGTGCCTGCAACGCGATCTCGCGCGTGAGATGGTCAAGGTAGGCCACCGCGTGGGCGCGGTTTTTGGTCACGATCTTGTTACAGGCGCAGTAGTAGCAGACCGTGGCGCAGAAAGGTATGTGAAAGTAAAGTGAAAGGGGCCGCGGATTTGCTGCCTCGTCAGCGGCCCGAGAGCGTACGCGATACTGGGCCTCACCGAAACCCTCGTGGAACTGCACCGCCGTCGGATATGAGGTGTAGCGGGGGCCGCTCTTGTCGTAGCGCTGGATCAGATCGGGATTGAAGATTACCTGCTGTTCCACGGTTGTTCGCACACGTTCACACAGAATTAAGCTTAGGACGAAGCCATGCAAAAGCCATGATATAGATCAAGTTCTCACGGTGCCGGCCCTAACGACGCGGACCTCCCCGCCCCCAAGGGGTGCGGGTCAGCACTGCGCTGAGCCCCATTATTACCGAACCGGGTGGGTAGAACCAAGCCAGGTTGAGTCATGAGCCGGTGTAATCGCTGGCCGGCCATCGCGGATCTCGCAGGTTCGCCAGCCGGTCCAGCGCGCAGCCTGGAGCCCGTCTTATTGACCTCCCGCATCCTCCGCGCGCGTTGAGATGGCCTGTACATGCTCGGCCGAGACCCTGCGCATGGAACATTCGTGGAATCTTGAAAGAATTGTCCGTCAAGCTACGGATCAGGTCACTACGGTACGCGGCCCAGTCGCAACGCCACAGGTGCAAACAGGTCTCGTGTCGCAAGCCGATGTGTCGTGAGAAATCCGCGTTAGGACTTATCTCGCAGGTTGACGCGAATAGTGAGAGGCAACACTGTCTATCACCGTGTCACTATAGGGTAAGCTCATCCGATGCATCATAGAGCTGCCACGTTTGCCATCGCGGTATGCCCTTAAAGCGATGACTAGATATTCCTTGTCCTGTCCGGCAATTTTTGGTACCGCCATCGCCGACTTTCCGACGGCAGGACCATGACAACGATCGCATTTCTCGGCCAGTTCCTGCGCAGATATTGGCTTATCCTCGGCTGCTCTGGACTTCTGAGCGGTGTAGAACGCGGCGATATTTTCGATGTCATTATCGCTGGCTCCGACGAGCTGGGCATTCATGATGTCGTGACGGCGGGTCCGATCCCGATAGCCCTTGATTGCGTTAACCAAGTATTGAGTATCCTGGGCAGCGAGACTTGGCGTCGCCGCGTCGTGACTGACGCCGTGAGCGCCATGGCAACCGCCACACTGCGCGCTTAACGGTTCGCCAGCGGCCGCATCGCCCAAAGGCGGTGACGCACGCTGCGCGGGAGTTTGAACGGCGTAGTAGTGCGCAATTTTCTCCAGATCGAGCTTGCTCAACCCACGCAAAGTGGCTTCCATGGTTGATATCTCGCGCAACCCATGCAGGTACTCCTGCACGGCAGCGATAAAATAAAGTGGTTGTTGGCCCGCCACGCTAGGTGTGCCTGGAATCTTGCTGTTACCGTCTTCGCCATGACATTGGGCGCAGGCCGCCGCTGCAGCCTTACCCTGTTCGTAGGGAGATATCGGAGCCTCCGCCATCGGCTTTTCGGCAGCGACCGTAAGGGGCGGCAGACTGGCGTAATAGGCAGCCACGTTTTTAAGATCGGCCTCGCTCATCTCTGCCGTCATGTCGCGGAGCCCGGCGTGAGCCCGTTGGCCCTCTTTATAGGCCTGTAATGAGGCGAGCAAATACTCGGGTAGTTGTGCGGCCAAGTGGGGAATACCCGGCGCCGCACCTCCGCCATTCAAGCCATGGCATCCGACACACTGAGCTTGGGCAACAGATTTGCCGGCCTGGGCATCGGCTGCAGCTTTGGTTGGCGCCTGTTTATCCGTACAACCGACCAATAGCACTGCCAGTATTGCAGTCAACAAACGATATCGCATGGGTAACCTCGACGATCAACGCAATCGTTGATAAGTAACTGCTTGAAGTCAAGTTCACGACCGTAAACCACTTTCATCACGATGGAACACCGAATAATCATCTCGTGCCGTTCCGATTTTCCTCATCTACGTAGCACAGCCACTTTCGCTGTTGCAGATGCATCGTTCGTGTGCCAGCTAGCTGCATGCTTTCGAGCTTTCGAATGCTTCCATATATCACACTAAAGTGCCACCGAATCAAGAGTGGACACCGTGCAGTTAAACACTGTGCCCCCAGAAACCAAGCAGAACCAACGTCAACAGCACCAATCCCACGATAATCAACGTCCCACCCAAGATCTTGGAAGAGCGCGTCATCGGCCGCGACGGCGCATCGACGAGGTACTTTTCAAGCTCGCCATTAGCGAGCAAACGCCTGTATTCCAACGTATGCTCGCGCTTGTACTCTTCTAATGGTACAGCGCCTGTAAACATAACGATATCTTGCGGAAACTTGTCTGGCCTGAAGTGACAATTAAAGAAATGTACCGTGAAGAGGAATACGGCGGCCAAAAACGCTTCTTCACCGTGAACGATGGTCGCCACATTAAACACCCATCCTGGAAAAACCGAGGCCGTCACTGCCGGGAACCACATCATCACACCGGACAAACCGATGATCGCCATACCCCAGAAAGGCGCCCAGTAGTCGAATTTCTCCCAATATGTCCAACGGTCAAAGATAGGCCGCGGTCCTTTGCCGAAGAACCACCTGAACATGGCCGCCGCATCCCTGAAATCCTGCCAGTTAGGTATCAGCGAATTCGGCCCGAACCACCTGAAGGTTCTCCAGTTGCGACCTATTGAGTATGCGTAATAGATGAGATGCCCGAAGAAGATAACGATGAATGCAACCGCGGCGATTCTGTGAATCACCGCCGCTTCTTGCGGTCCACCAAGCACCTTCATGACGGTCGGCGCCCAGAAACTTTCTGCATAAAGCACCGCGGTGCCCGTTAACACCAGCGTCATCACCGCAAGCGCCAGGATAAGGTGGGCAAGCCTCCAAACCGGGCTGAAACGCCTGAAATACCTTCCCTCTTCTTGCGGCAGCTTATCCGTTTGAACATGCAGCCTGTTCTTGCCCTGCTTGTGGTCTTTATATTCCCTGTAAAACCACAGCGCCACGTGCGTCCAGAAGAATGCAAACACCCCCGTAAGCAGTGAAATCATAAAGGTGGAGGCCACATACATATAGGGATAGCGATCGAAGTCACGCGTATTGCCGTGCGGATGAAACGAGATATATCCTTGGGTCGCATTCTCGTGGCATTGCCGGCAGGTCTCCAGGCGGTTGGACTCGTGGACTTTCGACATCTCGTTGTCCACCCACTGGATGGTATGGTGCCCGTGGCAGTCGTAGCACTTTGCGGTATAGGCATAGCCCAGTTTGGACACCTGGCCGTGATAAGTTCCCCTATAGGTTTTGAGTTCCTCCTCGTGGCAGTTACCGCAATTCTCGGTAATGCGCAGTTTCATCGACTCGACTTGTGGCGATTCGATGTTATGCGTGGTATGGCAATCGATGCAGACCGCGGCTTTCGGATTACCGCGTGAATTTTCCTTGC
>CAYGAS010000088.1:0-12306 GCA_964347935.1 uncultured Nitrospiraceae bacterium
GTGACGTTTCACACGTCCTATCCTTGCCCCAGTTCAGCGCCACCGTCGAGTGCTCGACGGTGGCGCTGAACTGGGGCAAGGATAGGACGTGTGTAACGTCACTCACGTTTTCGATCAACAATCTGTAGGGTTTACCGGCCCGTAGTGTGAGCTGTTTCGGATTCATGACGAACTCGCCAGCTCCGGTCGCAAGCGCCCGCTCATAATTGACGTTTGGGTCTGGTTTGCTGACACCTAGCTTCAAGTGCAAAACGGTAGGCTCTTGCACCAAAGCCGCAGCCATCATGGAGTCTATCGTCTCTGCTGAGTCCAGCCAGGACAAGGGATCCTCCGTTGCCTGTATCCGTCCGGTTGTAAGTAAAAAAAATGTTGCGGTTACGATGGCGAGGTACTTGGCCATGTACATCTCCTGTGGGCAAACCACTTTTTTCCACCACTATGAGTAGAACGCTGAGCCACGGGAATTTCAATGATTTTGATCAAGGAGAGACTTACCAAAGATAATTCAGGAATGGATTGGGCCGGCGCGCGCAATCCATAAAGCCTAACTTATGGATTACAAGCCGGGAAGGCGTTGTTGTCCGGGCCAGTCAACGGATTTCGGCAAAAAAAGCGCGCGGAATTCGACGTAAGCGTAAGCTATGGCACAAGAGAATCGCCAGACAACGCCCGAGACTGCGCCAAATGCCCATCTGCTCGAACTTGCGTGAATCGGTCCGGTATGGCCGTTAAATCTCGACTAGTTGGCGCCAAGTCGTCCGCGTAGCGTGGGCAAAAAGAAAGGCCTATGCAAGTCATCTCCCTATTTACTTGTTGGTTTATCTTTCGCGCTATTAGCTTAAGCCTGATTTGAGCTTAGTTCACGACGATGATGCCGGTCATTCCTGCTTGGGCATGAGCACGGTTGGCGCACCCCATTTTGTAACGGCCAGCCTTAATGGGAAGAAGGTACCACTGCACCGTCTCGCCCGCCAGCACTTGGGTCCTGCCTTTGGGTAAAGAAACGCACGAGCAGACGAATGTGGGACCGCTGAACGCGGGGACCGATAGGACATGTGTGACATCACTAAGGTTTTGGATCACCAGTTTGTAGCGGGTTCCCGCCTGTAGGGTCAGTATGCCCGGGACGAGTTCGAAATTTGTCTCGTGCCCGTCAAGCAACAAGTGCAGCTCGATGGCTTCTTGATCCAATACCGTGCCAACTATTGACTTACCTGGTGACTCGTTTGCGGCCCTTGATCCCCCGGTCAGCAAGGTGAACACTGTTGCGATCAGAATAAGGATGTACTTATCCATAAGGACCTCCTGGTGGCGAGTAGGTCTCACCGTGGCGCGACTTCAGCGCCATCACGCTACACTTTCCATGATTTGGATCAGAAAAGAGTCTAAAAACAATTTGAACATTCAGGTGCTTGCGTTGACTGGCACTACGGCTGTTTTAGGCTCGACCAGAGTGCTTCCCCCCCTTTGTACGCGAGGACCATGACCGAGGTCAGCCTGGCTCCATCGTGCACCAGGGTATTGTCGTTCGGCTATTTCACCGCTTGCTTGGTTTCTGAGGTGCAAAAGAAAAGCGGCCCTGCAGGGCCGCTTTTCAAGCGAGTGTGCCGAAGAAGTATCGAATCAGGCCGGCTTGAACGGTATCACGCCGGGCAAGAGCCACTTCTCCCACATCTCATCGACCTTGGCCTGGAAGTAGGCGATGTCTGCCTCGGTGAAGTGGGCAAAGCCGGCTGCCTGGATCTGCGTCGCCCGACCTTTAGAAGCCGTCAGCAAGCAAAGGCGTGATCGCGCCCGTGCAATCTCTCGTGTGCGGTCTGTACTGCCTCCATCGACGACGATCACCTCAAAGTCACCAGCCTGACACAAGAGCTGATCTAGCGTCGATGGCAACGCCTTCTCTTCGTTTAAGGCGGGGATGATGACAGAAATCAAGCCGGATTCCTGGCCAACGTGGCCTTAGTTGGCTGATTGCAAGGGTACGCCAAACGCGTGCTGGTTTCGAGCCCAGGGGTTACGAGCCTCGTGCGGTTGGGCCTACCCGTGTGCCCGTTGCATCTCGATTGAACAGCCCGGCTGCAGGCAGTCGTCTCGCTGTTGGCTACTGCGCGGCCCCGCCGTTTTTTCCCGCGAAGTAGCCGCGATTATAGGCCTCGGTCCAATAGGTACGGCAAGGCCCTTGCGCATCGGGGTCCCAGAAGGCATTGCTTAAACGAGGCTTGCCTGTGGCTTGACTGTCCTCAGCGCCTTGATGTTTGCCTCTGTCATAAGCGGCTTTCAGTATCTCCCGTTGACGTTTCTTTCCTTTCGTAAAGCCGGCGCGATATCCTTCAACACACGAATCACTTTCTTCCGGCGTGGCAGCCATGCAGTAACCGAAGGCATTCTCCGGATAGCACTGCTCTGCATCCTCATGACCCTTCCGATCGGCCGTTGCATAAGTAGGGTTACCGTTCCCAGCCGGTTCAACACCGGTGGGTAAGGCGTCCGGTGCAGGCGCTGCCGCTGAGCCGGGTACCGGCATCAAGTTCGCCATGAGATCCTTGTGCTCCGCCTCGCGACGCCGGGCCTCCTCGGCCGCGCGTCTCTGCGCCTCCTCGGCCGCACGCTGGGCCGCCAATTCTCGCTCACGCCGCCGCCGCGCTTCTTCCTGCGGATTCCCGAACAGCGAGTTGGCGATGCCCTGACCGATGGCGCCGAATAGCCCTTCCATCACTGGCATCATGGCATCTATCCTGGGATCGCCTGTGCTTATGCCGCTGCTGTAGCCACCACTGTAACCGCTGTTGCTGTGCCCCCCCGTCGCGCCGCTACAGCTGGTTGTCGAGGAATTGTAAGAGCCACCCATGCAGCGACACCACGAAGCGTACTGCGACGCCCAGGCGCCTCCGAAACCGGAGGGCGGACTGCCGCAATGCGAAGCGAGCGCTGGAGATGACACGCTCGCGATCGCGAGGTACACGAGAAGCGACCCGCTATACCTTGCCAGCCCCAACCAGGGATAACCGGGCCTCGTGTGATTTCGTGTGTTTCGACTCATCTGCACTCCGGCAATACGCATTATCTTGACCTGTGCGGTGGGCCGTGTTCGGCTACCCGTTGCCTGTGTTCGTCGCCGCCTGACGGGGTCGCCAGCGCAGACCCTGGTATGCCATCAGCCCGAGCAGCACGATGATGACCAGAGCTGCCCATGGATACATGACCCCGTATACCACTGGCGTTAGCGCCAAGCGCGTAAGCGACCGCAACGTCTCGTGTTCGTGGATGTAGTCAGCAATCGGGGGCGACGTGCGATAGTAAAACTCCACGAAAGCCCGGCCGGGTGCGTTGGTCAGCAAATAGTCGTCGCGAAAGTCGCGCAGCGCCTTTACTTTGGGATGGAGATAGGAACCATAGGCAGCGGTGGCGATAAAGCACGAACCGGCACGGCTGGTGGCCGACGCCCCTCGTCTGGCCGACGCGCGCTTCGCGGCCTCACGCTCGGCCTGCACTTTATAGGTTTCCCATTCGTAAACCTTGTCCTGGGCCGCACGCGCATTCTGTGAGCCCGGCGCGAGTTGCAGGTAACGTTTCATGCTACTGATGGCGGCATCATACTGATTCTGTTTGGAAAGAATATGGGCGTAATTGTAGAAGCCTTCCGGCCACCACGGGTTGGTATTGAGTAGATTGCTGTACGCCTGGATCGCGTCGTTGTAACGCTTGTCTTGTAGATGCGTGTTCGCTTGTACCAGATAGCGGCGCCCTTCTTCCGTTAGTCCCGGCTTAGGGTCAAGCGAGCTGTAAACGCGTGCGATCTCTGTGAATGCCGCTTCCATCAGATCGCTGTACTTGGCCTCCCGCGCATGAGCATAGGCCTTGCCGTATTCGATCAATGCATCGGCGTTCCGACTCGAGCGCTCGAGGTCTTGCGCTCGAGCCATCATCTTCATTTGCGGCGCCGCAACCGCAGCACCCTTGTCGCTGTCGGCGGCCTTCTCAAACCACTTGCCCGCTTCGGCGTAGTTCTTTGTTGTCCCCTGACCCTGAAAAAGCATCATCGCCAGTCTGACCTGTGCCCAGGTCACGCCTTGTTCGGCTGCCTTGCGATACCACGTCAGCGCCTCGACGTAGTCCCTCTCAACCCCACGACCGTCGCGGTACATGCCACCCAAATTGCCCTGTGCCTCGGCGTAGCCTTGTTCAGCCGCCTTGCGGAACCACTTGACCGCTTCGCTATCGTCCTTTTGCGCGCCGGTGCCGTCGCGATAAGCGATACCGGCGTTGTTCTGAGCCCAGGCGATGCCTTGATTGGCCGCTTTGAGAAACCACTTCTGTGCCTCACTCGCGTCCTTAGCGACACCACGTCCAAAGGCGTACATCCCCCCGAGATTCGCCTGTGCCTCGGCGTAGCCTTGTTCAGCCGCCTTGCGAAACCATCTGACTGCCTCACGCTCGTCCTTGTCTATGCCAGAGCCATCGCGGTAGGCAACACCGAGCTTGTCTTGCGCATAAGGCTCGTTTTTTTCTGCAGATTTGCGGAACCACTTGAAGGCTTCGGCCTCGTTCTTGCTCACACCCTGACCGACCGCGTAAAAGTAGCCGACGTTTGCCTGCGCTTTTGCGTGATCTTGATCGGCCGCTTTCTCAAACCACTTGAAAGCCTCTGCGGCATTCTGAGAGACACCCTGCCCATCGCGGTAGGCAATACCCAGGTGGTACTGCGCGACTTCATCGCCGCGCTCCGCCGCTTGTCGCAGCCAGCGGATCGCTTCGACATGATCCTGGGCGACGCCGCGTCCTTCGAAGTACATCAGCCCCATGTAAGTCTGGGCCTGACGCTTGCCTTCCTGGGCGAGCGGTCGGAAGATCTCGACGGCCTTGCTGTAATCGCCGGCCTCATAGGCGGCCACGCCATCGCTCAGCTTGCCGGCCAGCGCTGGCAGTGCCAGTAAGAGAATGCCCAGCGCAAGGCCGAGCTGTTGCATGATTGAACTGCGCCGCATTGCTAATCTCCTTTTTCCTATGGTTGCACGCGCCTCATGACCTCGGGCCACCTCCCTGCGCGCCTCCGATTTATCGGCTGAAACACGAGTGCTTCCCTGACCGGGATGGCGGTCGCGGTGATTGATGCATAAATCGCGCCAGCGGCTCGGGGAAAAGGCGGTTCTTTGTGCGCCGCAAAAATGGCTGTGACGGGTAAGCGATAATCCCGCAATTCAGCAGCCGCGCCGCCGTACGTAGGCTTTGGTATCCTCGATTGTGTGCAGCACCGTGCCGCTTTGCGGCGCTCTGGTGGGGTGGGGCGGGCAACGTCCGCTTGTCTTTGAAAAACTTAAAAGAAAAGCGGCCCTGCAGGGCCGCTTTTCATGCGAGTGTGCCGAGGCTGTGTCGAATCAGGCCGGCTGGAACGGTATCACGCCGGGCAAGAGCCACTTCTCCCACATCTCATCGACCTTGGCCTGGAAGTAGGCGATGTCTTCCTCGGTGAAGTGGGCAAAGCGGCCCTGCCTGAGCAAATACTCGCGCACCGGCTTGCGCTTGAACATGCCAGTGGCAATGTGCTTGCTCTTGCCGTACATCTTGAGCTTGCCTTCCTCGACTTCGTACAACGGCCAAATACCGGTCTGGATGGCGAGCTCGCCCAGCTCATGGGAATACTTCGGATCGTAGTCCCAGCCCTTGGGACAAGGATCGAGCGAGTGGATAAAGGTCGGCCCACCGATGGTCAACGCCCGGCGTACCTTGTTTAGGGTATCGATGGCGTTGCCCGCGGCAACGGTGGCCACATACTTACAGTCAGGATGACCTGCCGCCAGCATCGCCGCGGTGTTTTTCTTCCAGCGCTTGTGCATGATGCGGTGCACCTTGCCGGGCGGGCTGAACGTGGAATTGGCCCCGTAGGGCGATAGGCCCGATACCTGGATGTCGGTATTGGCGTAGGACTCGTTGTCGTAGAGAAAGATCAGCAGGTTGTACTGCGTGTGCTGCAGTGCCGCCGAGATCGCCGAGAGCCCCATATCGGCGCCGCCGCCATCGCCGCAGAAGGCGATGACGTTGATCGGCTCTTTCTCCATCTTGCCCTTTCGCATCAGTGCCGTCAGCGCGGCGGCCGTGCCCGTGGCCGCCGAGCCTGCGGATCCGAGCTGCGTGTGCATCCACGGCACCACCCACGGGGTCGAATAATAGGTGGTGTTGGCCACATACATGCAGCCTGTTGCGCCGAGCACAATCGTGCGCGGCCCGGCTGCCTTGATCATGAGCCGCATGACGAGAGCCGACTCACAACCCTGGCAGGTACGGTGACCGGAGGTGAAAAGCTCCTCGCGCGCGACCTTCTTGATGCCCTTCCACGGTTCGAGGACTTGGGTTGAGATGAAATCCGTCAAAGCTACGCTGCTTTCTTGCATGATGGCTACTCCCGCACGCCGAGCCAGTAGGTGTCTTGATCGTCGATCTTGCCGCCGCTGGCGACCTTGAACAACCTATCGGCTACGTCGATGACGTTATCTGTATTCACCTCGCGCCCGCCGAGACCGGCGATGAACGAAAGGATCTTGGGCCGGTTCGCGGCGGGGTAAAGCGCTGAGCGCAATTCATTCGACAGCACACCGCCGTAAAAGGTCGAGCCGAAACTGTAGTCGCGATCGATCACGCCCACCGCTTTCACCCGCGACAGCGCATCTTGTAGCTCGGGTGTGGGGAACGGACGGAACCAGCGCACGCGCACAAAGCCGACTTTCTTGCCTTGCTCACGCAGCTTGCGAACGGCGACTTTCACCGGCATCGCTAGGGTGCCCATGCCGACGAAGGCAACCTCGGCATCCTCCATCATGTAGCGCTCGATGAAGGGCTCGAGATCGCGGTCGAACTTGGCATTGAAATCCTCGTAGGCCTCGGTAATGACGCCACGCGCACGGCGCGCAGCCATGTCGCTTTGCCGGCGGATCTCCATCACCCAATCCTCGTTCGCCTGTGGGGCAATGGTGATCGGGTTGTCCGGATGTAGCCGCAATTCGGCCCGGTCGTAGCGTGGCAGGAAGCTGTCGACCATTTCTTGAGTCGGCACATTCACGAGCGACTGTGAGTGGGTGAGAAAAGCGCCGTCGCAACTGATGGCGCAAGGCAGGAAGACGCGCTTGTCCTCTGCCACCCGGTAGGCAATGAGTGCCGTGTCGAGCGCCTCCTGTGCCGTGTCCACCCACGCCAGCATCCAGCCGAGATCACGCACCGCGAGTGCATCGTTGTGCTCGACCCCGAAGGCCCCCGGGTCATCAAGCGCCCGGTTACCGACCATCGCGACCATCGGTAGACGCAAGCCGGCGGTGACTGCCAGGGCCTCAAAGGCGTAGAGCCAGCCGACGCCGCTTGAGCCGCAGAAGACGCGCGCACCCACGGCCGAGGCGTGCTTGACGATCTCGAACTGCGAGTGCTCGCTCTCGGCGACGATATATTCACAGTCGAATTCCCCGTTAGCGATCATCTGCGATACGTATTGCATCACCGTGTCGTACGGCCGGATCGGGTACGCCGTAATCACGTCGACGTCTGCGAGCTTGACCGCGTGTGCAACGGCTTCGCTACCGCTGATCAGCTCCTCCGTGCCACGGCGCGGGGCCCGAGCGGCATCAGGTTCAACTTTCTTTGCGGTGGCTGATCTAGGAGGATTCATGGGCTATCTCCTCAGCGTATTGACCTACATGATGAAAACCGTGGGAACGGGCGGGCTGCGCAGCGACTTTCTTGGACAGCCAAGCAGAATACCCTTCTTTGTCCTTGGCCCACATTTCCCATTGGCTCGCGTTATCGGTAAAGGCTTCCTCGTTGACCATGGTGATGCAGTTATCCACCGGGCAGACGGCTTCGCAGACACCGCAGCCGCAGCAGGCCTCCATGTTTGCGTCATAGTAACTGTCCGGGGTGATGTCGAAGCACGTGTCCGGGCACTGCAACCAGCAGATCTTGCATTGGGTACAAGTATCGAAGTTGACGACCGGACGCATGGTGCGGGTCGAGAACTTCTTGAACTGCGGATTGCGTGCAGGCACGTAACCGCCATCCCAACCGGGAACCTTTTGCTCCCCGGGCATGCCGCGGATTACCAGACCCTCTTCCATCTTCGTATAGCCCGGCAGCTCAAACTCGAACGGCACCTCGTCGTTACCCTGATCGGCGCCAACGGAGGTCGGTTTGGTTAGCTCATAGCTTTTCTTCGCTGAGGCGACCTTTTGGTCGTTTTTCCACTGCTCGCGGATCACCTCGAACATCGCGTCCGCACTGACGATATGCGGAGCAACCTTGGCCAGTGCCCCGAGAAGGCGGACATCTGTGTGGTCGTCTTTATAGACCCACAGCCCCGAGAAGCTGGCGGTGCCCTTGATAATGGCGAGATTGTAAGGCGCGCCTTTGCGGTGGATATCCCTGATCAGTTGATCCGCTGATCGCATGGAGGTAACTACAAGCGTGCCACCTTCCTTGAGCAACTTGTTGAGCGGCTGCAGACCATACCAGGCCCAGGACTCCACACCTTTGCACAGGGTGTCATCGCAGGCGATGGTGACGTCGTTGTTATCGGGCTCGTACCTGGAGAGGTACTCCTGCAACTCCTCTTGCGTGTCGGAAACGACGGCGAACTGCTTGGCGGGAATGCCGTTGCGCTCAGGCGAATCGCTGTAGCGCCCGAAGGCAATGCCGATCCGGCCTTCTTTTCTGGCGGCGAAAACGACACCGCGGCAAATATTCTTGGCGAGAGTCTTCTGGAATATGCCGCGGTATACGACCTCTACTGAACCCGTGCTCATAGCACATACCTCCTGGTCGTGTACACGGAGAGGCGGCCAGCATAGCAATGTAAAGATGTTTTGGGCAACTCATTGATGCGGCGCATCAATATGCACCTAGCGGCCTGGTTCTGCGTGCGCGGAAACGAAAAGCCAAATAACTACAAGTCGATAGGGGACTCACTTAAGCGCGCTCGGCAAGGACAGCTTCACCCAGCGGCGTCGAGGACCGCCAGCATCTCCGCCAGTCGCGTGAATTTCTCTCGCGGCTTGCCGGCGGCTTCGCCGCGCCGCACTTCGGCGGCGTCGATCTGTTGCCAATCCGCGTAACTGACGACGCGCACACCGCGCCCTTGCAGCGTTGCCGTCAATCCCTCGGCACCGGGCTTGGTGCCGCCGTCGAGATTCGGCAAATCGGCCAGTAAGGCGTTCACGGTCGCCACGCTGTCTTCGCGATTCGTGCCGATGATCCCCGTGGGGCCGCGCTTGATCCAACCGGCCGTGTAAAGACCCGGAACGACGCGTTCGCCCTCGGTAATACGTCCGTCACGGTTGGGAAATACACCGCGACGGTCGTCGAAGGGCACACCCGGAATGGCAATGCCGCGATAGCCGATGCTGCGAAACAGTATGCCGCACGCGAGCTCCTCCGTTTCGCCGGTTTCACGCGCAACTTGCTGGGACGGTTCGCCCTCGAGACGATTTCCGACCAACACCAACCGGTCCAATCGCCCCTCGCCCTTGAGCTCTTTCGGACTCTTGAGAAACTGGATGTAACAACGCCGGCGACGCGTTGGCGGCGGTCGGGACGCGAAGCCTTGCAACACTTCGTAGCTCTTGATGTTGGCCCTGTTGCTGCGGTCCTCGAGCTCCGCTTGACTCGCTGGATTGAGCTCCAGGTCTCCTGGGTCCACGACCGGGTCACAATCCGCTAACTCACCGAGCTCTCTCAGCTCCGTATGCGTGAACTTGGCCTGCGCCGGGCCCCGGCGCCCAATCATGTGAACATGACGGATCTTGCTTTCTGCCAGCATGTCGAGGGCGTGCTTGGCGATGTCGGTCTCTTTTAGCTCGTCTACGGTCTTGGCGAGTATTCGACACACATCGACTGCGACATTGCCTTGTCCGATCACGACTGCGGTCTCATGTGATAGATCGAATACGCGATCGCGGTAGTCAGGGTGACCGTTGTACCAACCT
Organism: uncultured Nitrospiraceae bacterium; assembly: GCA_964347935.1. GTDB lineage: Bacteria > Pseudomonadota > Gammaproteobacteria > Acidiferrobacterales > SPGG2 > SZUA-472. The sequence goes on from CAYGAS010000088.1 coordinate 9,960, forward strand.
ACGAACTCCGTCGCCGTGTGGCTGCCCACCAGGTCCTCCCCCGGTACGCCGAGTTTGCGGTCAGTCTCGGCACCACAGGTAAAGATGATCGCATGGTAGCAGGTCAGCAATTCCTCCACGTGGATGTCACGCCCGACGGTGACGTTGCCTAAGAATCGAAACTCCGGTGTGTCGGCAATCCGCTGATAGACCTTTATGGGTTGCTTGAGCTTGGGGTGATCCGGTGCCACGCCACTGCGCACCAGTCCAAAAGGCGAGGCCAGGCGCTCGAACATGTCCACCCGTACCACCGGTTTGGATTTGAACAACGCCTCGGTGGCGTAAAAGCCACTCGGTCCGCTGCCGACAACGGCCACCTGCACGGGGTTTTGCTCTGTCCCGAGATCGCTCATGCTAAGGAGATCATGCGAGGGAAATCCAGCAAGACTGGTTCGTTTTAATCAAAACCCCAGTTCCTTTTGTCTGTCCTCCGCCCCCGGGTAGGGCTCTTGTTTTTCTTCTATCAACGGTAATGCCGGTGCACGTTCGGCATTGATTTCGATCCAATGCTGTTTGTCCTCCGGGATCGGATCTTCGTAGATCGCCTCCACCGGACATTTAGGGATACAGGCGCTACAGTCAATACAGACTTCGGGGTCGATATAGAGCATCTCGTCATCGCCATGAAAACAGGCGACCGGACAGACGGTGACACAATCGGTAAAACGGCAACGCTTACAATTATCGGTTACGACCGTGGTCATTGTTCTTTCCTCCAGTAACGGGGGGACCGAGGCGTGACCTGCAACACTTCTCGGGTGCGCTGAATCGCCGCCCTGCCAAATACTCGCTATTCATTTCCCTCGCGTCAATGGGTAAATCAGTGTCTTGAAGTCGGTGGGATGGCGAACGGAGATAGTTTCAACGCCCCTGCACGACGATCACCGCCGCAAATAACGCCAGCTGCCGTTGCGCTTATTGGCGTACGACTTGAGTGTCGCCGGGAAGCTACCGAGTAAGATACTCAGCTTTTCATTCTGCGCCGCAGCAAGGCCTCTGCAAATGGCTGCACATCGGAGTAGACTCATCTTTAGCGGGTACGACGCACTCGAGGCCTGCTTCTATCGGTTGCGCACGATGATTGCGCGGCTGCGTTGCGGCGAGACATAAGGAGAAAGCCGATGAGCGATGCAACAGCGTTGCCTATCAATTTCAAGACTCAGGGCATTACCGGCCATGATGGTTTCATCATTGCCGAAGCGCTCTATTTTGCTGCCAGAATGATTGACGAGATGCCGGACAATGCCAGACCGACTTCCGATAAACGCGACATGTTGAAAATATTGAATACCGCCTTTCCCGACTGGGAGGACATATTTGGTCCGCCGTAGACCAGCTTGAACAGCCTTTTGCCTGAGTCAAACACGACCTAGCGGACTGAGACACGGCGTTCTCGGAAATAGACGGCAAGCAATAACGTGCCGGCCAGCGTAAGCAGGGCCGTCAAAAGCCAGCCGTTGCCGAATTTGCCCGTGAGGTCCACGGCCAGCCCAAACAGCGGCGGGCCCACCATGCCACCGACCGAAGTGCCCATGAGTTGATAGCCCATTGCGGAGCCGGCGAGCTGTGAGTCAACAGACTCCACGGTGAGCGTTTGAATGAGTGATGCGAACGCGGCAATCGTGAGCCCGAGGAAAAGCGCTAGCAACATTCCGAGCCACACACCCTGGCTGCCGGGCTGCAGTGCAGCCATCGCCACAAAGAAGACTACAGCGGCGCCGCAAATGCATATGATCAGGCCTTTGCGTCGCCCGCGCAGCAGCGTGTCGCTCACCACCCCCCAACCGATACGTCCAATCGCGCTCGCACCCTGGCCTATCGCGAGGCACAGGCCGGCAACGGGCTGGCTCGCCTGGACCGCCTCGCGCATAAACAGCGTCAGGTAAGCATAAAAGTTCATCTGTGCCATGTTGTAAAAACCGCTCGATACAAACATGATGCCGAGGTTGCGGTCACGAATCACTTGGCGAAGATTCGAAATGACGCTGCGAAAGCTGCCACGCGCGTGCTGACTGGGTCGCTCGATAAGAAGCAAGCACACAAAGGCATGCAACGCGGTGAGGCCGGCGACCAGCCAGAAGATGCTCTGCCAACTTATTAAGGTGACGAGCGCGCCGTTACCGGCGGCGAGCACCCCACCGATCGGCACACCGGTTTGTTTGATACCCATCGCCGTTGCACGGCGCTCAGGCGGACACCACTCGAGCACACCACGCGCAGTAGCCGGATTCGTGAGCGAGTAACCGAGTCCCATCACGCCACAGCCCGCGAAAGCCAAGGCAAAGCCCATGGCCTGGCTGAACGTCAG
>CAYGAS010000089.1:0-9745 GCA_964347935.1 uncultured Nitrospiraceae bacterium
GCCAAGTCAGCATGAAACATATTGGCGAAAATCGTTACGCTAGTCGAATTTGGGCGCGTTCGCCAGTACCAATCCCGTACGGGTGTCCTGGTGGTAGATAAAGGCCGCGTGGACGTCGAGATGACTGGCGAGAGCAACAATCCCGACGTGCTCAGCGTAGAATGCATAGATCGTGTCCGTTTGCTTCACTGGCGGCACGTCGCTGTTGAAATCCCGCCGAATGAGATACGCATCGAACGTGCCCGCCGGTGTGTTCACCTTCATCTTGCCCATATACGTCACGACGATATCGAGGAAGCCGCTACTTCGCGTATGCGAAGGGTGGTTCAGCTTCACGGCCTTAATATCCGTTTTGTGACGGATTGCCTCCCCGGGTTTCATGCCTTCCTTCACTAGCGGCTCGCCGGAGAGGTATTCAATTAACAGATTGTGGGCATGGACCGCTAGCGAGGATACGGTAATGGATTGTGTCGTCACTTCCATACTGAACACGCGGTTGCCGGGATCGTGGCGCTGCCACAGATCGGGGTGATCCGGGTCGGTGGCGCGCTGTAGCACCTGGGTTCGCGTTTTGCCCGTATCCTTACCTGAGACGACGTTGTAGGTCCAGGTGCCCGGCTTGCTCGGCAGCAGCGCGGAGGTATCCGGAAGCGGGGCGTCGGGCAGGGGCTTGCCCACCACGCCTTCGCCTAGCAGGGCCTTCGCATCCTTGAACGATAAGATGGGTGTGATCGTCTCGGCGGCGCTGGCAGGCAATGGGCAGGCCAGCAGGAAAATTATCAGGACAGCGGTGACCGAAACGATACGTGGCGGGTGCATAGTAGCCTCCCAATGGGGCTTTTGATTTGGCTCTCTGAAGCAGATGTCAAATCGCTAAACAGCGAGCGTAACGCGTCGAACCGCTCCTGACCATCCAAACCTGGTACCAACTCCACCAACCAGCGAAAAACTAGGGCGATTAGCTGGTCCAGATTCCGCTAGGATGAGGTGATCTCGATATCGCGTATAGCGTCAAGGTCAGCGGTGCATTTCATATTGGTTTGAATGGCCGAAATTGGCCGTTCTAGGCCGGTCGCGACACACATTCTCTAGCCGACCGACTGGCTGCTCCTAGGCCGAGAGCAGACATTCCGTCGTGACTACGGCTTGGTCCACACCCCGATCCCAGAGTCTCACCTCATCGATGAGTCCATTGAGGAGCAGTGATAGGCATGTCGACTGCGGCATGAAATGGCCACCAATCCGCCTTGAACAACCGGGAGTTATTGACTGTACTGAGTCTTATCGGATCGGATCCGGCGAGCCGTTGCCCGATAGGATTTGCGACGGTGCGTGCCGACCCATAGCTGCGGGGAGACAGCATGAGGGAATTTCAACGCATCGATTTGACGGGCGAAGTACCCGAGGTGATTTGCACCAAGTGCGCGGCGAGCGGCCTCGCACACCCGTCAACCGGAGTTGTTGCCGTTCACTGCACGCACGCCGAGACGGGCGGTTGGCGTATCGATGGTCAATGGACCATTCCCCCACGGCCAGTCAGCGCTGAGCATTTCTGGACGCAACTGGTACTCGCTATCGTCAATCTACAACTCGCCGACGAGAGCCTCAACCAAACGCGGCACTGAGGACGGATGGGCGGCACGGCGACCAGCAACTCGACCGGCTGCTTATGGTTGCGGACTGTCACAACGCGAATTTTCTCGTCGGTTGACTGACCGTTCCTGGGCCGGGAGCAGACGTTTAACGGATTCGAATCGAACATGGCGTGCCCACACTCACCGGCAAAATATCGAGCTGACCGTTGGGGCGGACGCACGCCGCTTTCTAGAGAATCTCGTAAAGATAAAAAGTATTGTCGACGGCGCAGCAGAATTTGACCAAATGGCGGTACTTGGTTGGGAGCTCGGGGTCTGCGTACCATTTCACGTTGTCGTAAAGTCCGATCTCCCACAATTGCGTGCGTGCGTGACTGACAAGAATCCAGCGCACGCCGGTCTTCTTACCGTACGTGACCACTTTGGATAAGGAATCATTCGGCAGCACGCGGAACACGCCGCCGATGGCGTGGGCATGAAACGCGGACAGGCTGAAGACGCCGTCGCCTTGTTTCACGGCATTCTTGAGGGTGAGTAGCTTGCTGTCCTGAAAGGATGCTTTGGGATAAAACTGCGTTTCGAAGAAAAACCGTGGAGCTGTGATAAGGGCGAGAAGAAAGAAGGATACAGCCGCCGTCAATGGCACCCATCCCTTCCTGAATTCCCATCGTTGCAACGCTAGCACCAGCTCGCTGGCGATGTGCATGACGAGGAGAGGAAAGAGAATGTAGACGTAACGGATGACGTTGGCGCTGTATGTCGAGAGCAGGAGCAAATACAACAGCACGCAGCCTGGCAAGATCAGACGCGTGGAGAGATCGACACGGTTCGAAAGCACGACGAACGGCGTTACGCAGGCGAAGATAAAGAGGCCCAAAACCGCAGCCCCGACGATCCCGATCATCGATGCGATATTCTGATAAAGGTTGGCCACGTACGTTCGTGGCTCGGCGACAGTCGCGAGCACCCTCGAGAGCACGCCGTTTCCACCCAGGCGGTTTGGGTTCGCGATGCCGTTATCCCAGATCACATGGCTGTACATCTCGGCGCTGTCGGGCAGGAGCTTTCGCATCCGCCGCTGGGCGCGATGCGTGTCCAGGTAAGAGCCCTCCGCCTGGGTGCCGATGGTCTCGATTTCTTGAATGACCTGTGCATCGCTCGTGCGGGCCACGTATTCGTGCGACCTGAATGATTGTTGCAGGGGTGTCTGCCCGGTCTGGTAATAAAGCACCAGCGCGTAGGGGATCATGACGACGAGCCAGGCCACGGCGGCGAGGCCCATGCTTCTGGCCGCCGCCAGGCGTCGCGCCGTCGGGCTCGTCCCGATCTGGATTAGGCCCCATACCGCCATAAAGACGAGCACGAACAGGCCGATCTGGCGGGAGAGAAAGACCAGCGCTGTCACCATGCCCAAAGCGATGGATAAACCCGTGTGCGCATAAGCACCCCGGTGCAGCCGCAGTAGTAACAGCAGAGCGACCGATAGCGTTAGCAAGAAGACCGCCTCGGTGAGCGGCACAAAGGCAAAATAGAGATAGTAATAGTTCGTCTGGATGACGATCGCCGCCAGGATTGCCGCGACTCTGCCTGCGATGTCCTTGACATAGAAGTACATCAGCAACGGCGCGAGCAAGAGCAAGATACTGTTCATCCATTCGGCAATGTTCAGGGTTTCATCCGATAGCAGCCCAGCGATTGCCAGCAGAGAAGGAAAAAGCGGTGGCAGAATCAGGTTGGTATCGACATGCCCCCAGGACGGGACGTAAAGCAGGCCGTTGACGAACAGGTCGCGCGCAAAGGCGAAGTAGGCTGTCGCATCCGGGGGCAGGTTGAAAATGCTCTCGTCCAGGTGGTAAGCGATTGGGTTTAGGCAGAGCAACAGCGCCATCGCCACCAAATCCCACCTGCTCTGATAGAGCTGAGATCTAATTTTCTCGATCGCCGGCACGCGCCAGCTCCCTCCGTTGATCCCGGGCGCTAACATATGATCTGTGTTGAAGGGATTGTAAGCAGCAGGACAATTGGTCTCGGCATATCTAGTAACTAATAGGCCACGGGTTTTCGCTTGTCTAACCCTTATGCTTAGGAGGGGTTATTCGCTACGCGGGATGGAATAGCATCGCGGCGCGCAGGTCAATCGGATGGACGCGCCGGACCAGGAGGGTCATAATTGACAAAAGTCCAACATTCGGAGAATCAAGCCTGATATGCACGTTACGCTCGCGAGCCCACGCGGATTTTGCGCTGGCGTAGACCGCGCCATAGAAATTGTCGAACGTGCGCTGGAGAAATTCGGCGCCCCCATCTATGTCCGTCACGAGGTGGTCCACAATCGGCTAGTGGTGGAGCAGCTCAAGGCCAAGGGCGCCATCTTCGTAGAGGACATCGGCGAGATTCCCGACGGGGCGACGGTGATCTACAGCGCCCATGGCGTGCCGCGGGCGGTACGCCGCCAGGCGGAAAAACGGGGCCTGCGCGTATTCGACGCGACGTGTCCTCTCGTCACCAAGGTGCACATGGAGGTCTTGCTCCATCGCAAGAACGACACCGAGTGCGTGCTCATCGGCCACGCCGGCCATCCGGAGGTGGAAGGTACACTCGGACAATCCGACGGCGGCATGTACCTCGTCGAGACGCCCGAGGACGTCGCACACCTGCAGGTGAAGGACCCGGACAATCTCGCCTTTATCACCCAGACCACGCTCTCGATGGATGACACCGCACGGGTGATCGATGCCCTGCGTGCCCGTTTTCCCAAGATCAAAGGCCCGAAGAAGGAAGACATCTGTTACGCGACCCAGAACCGCCAGGACGCAGTCAAGGAGCTGGCGCGCCACTGCCAGGTGATCGTGGTCGTCGGCTCGTCCAACAGTTCAAACGCCAACCGCTTGCGCGAGGTGGCTGAGGATTACGGCGCGCGGGGCTATCTGGTCGATGGTCCGCAGGACTTACAACGCGAGTGGATCCAAGGCGTTCGGGAGATCGGCGTGACGGCAGGTGCCTCGACCCCGGAGGTACTCGTTCAGGGCGTGGTCGGACGCTTGCACGAATGGGGCGCGGAGATCATCGATGAGCTGCCGGGCCGGAAGACCGAGAACGTGACGTTCAAGATCCCGCGGGCGCTGAAGACTGTCGCCAGTCCAAATGCTTAGGCAGAACTTCGCCGAAATAAGCCTAAAGTTCGTCGAAGTTGCTGCGAACGGTGTCTATCGCCAGACTAGGCGGTCCGGGCATCCTGAATGCCGGCTTGTATCGCCCCTTCTCTGACCGATGCCATGGCTGGGCACGGTGTCCCTTCACCGAAGTCAATGATTAGACTGGGTTAATTTAATCTTTTATACTTATTCTAAATGTTTCCAGACGCAAAAAGGCTTTCCGACGACGACATCCGTAGCTGGCTGCGGGCGCGGGATGTCAACCCCACGACGCAGCGCGTGCAGATCGCTCGCGCCTTCTTTTCGCAGTGCGTCCACCTCTCCGCCGAAGATGTCTTGCGGCTCGTTAATGTCAACGGCGAGCGCGTGTCCAAGGCCACGGTCTATAACACCCTGGCGTTGTTCGTAGATAAACGGTTGATCCGGCAGGTCGTCGCCGATCCTACGCGGATCTTCTACGATTCGAACACGAGCGCGCACCATCACTTCTTCGATGTGGAGTCCGGCAAGCTGACCGACATCGACACGGACCACCTGACGGTATCTGGATTACCCGCGTTGCCCGCAGGAACGGCGCTCGACGGCGTCGACGTCGTGGTCCGGGTTCGCCAGAGACGCTAGTCGCGATCGCGGCTCCGTTGGTCGCACCGCTGAAAGCCCGTATACTCCCCGCCGCCGCCGGTGTAGCTCAGTTGGTAGAGCAGCTGATTCGTAATCAGCAGGTCGGAGGTTCGAGTCCTCTCGCCGGCACCAGCCATCCCTGGCGGCTCGAAAGCGCTTAATCACTCCGGGAACGCCCAACGAACCGCGGTTTTCAAGCGCCGGGGTCAAAATCGCCCCGTCTTGTGACTCGAAACCCGCTGATTTCTTGTTGGCAGCCCCGAAACAGCCGTTGAATAGCGCGCGAGCCCGCGATAAACAATGAAATCTGAAACACGGAGGCATTTACTAGGCCCTGGGCGACACGGCCGAATGACGGGTATTACTTGCGGGCTGGCAGCAGTGCCATAATAATCGCCGCTGCGCTCAGCCACGGATGATCGCCAAATCGTTTCTGCGGGACTGCGATCATTTCCAGGCAGGCCGCCTGGAACAGCAAGAAGGGTGAGCCAGGGGCGTCGCGGTTTGTCGGTAAGTCGGACGCCACGCCAGAAATCTGGGCATATGGTTTCCGCAATCCGTGGCGTTGCGCATTCGACGCGGGCGGCAATCATGAGCTCTTCTGCGGCGACGTTGGACGGAATTCCTTCGAAGAGATCGACATCGTCAGCAAGGGCGGAACCTATGGCTGGCGCGTCAAGGAAGGCACGCACTGCTTCGATTATGTCAATCCCAACAAGCATCCCGCCTCGTGCAACGCTACGGGCATGATCGATCCCATTATCGAGTACAACAACTGCAACGTCACCGATAACTGCAAAAGTCTGTCGGTGACGGGTAGCTACATTTACCGCGGAAAGCACAAGGCCTGGGACGGCAAGTACTTCTTTGGCGACTGGAGTCGCTCCTTCGCAGTGAGGGATGGCGCGCTCTTTGTCCCTTCCAAAAACGGAGACAAGTGGCAAATGGAGGACGTGAAGGTCACCAACATGCCGAAGTTCAACTCCTATGTGCTTGCCTTACGGCCTACGTGATGAGCCAGGAGTTTTCCAACTAGGCGAGTCCTGCGGGTCGTCGTTGTCTTATGGCGAGAACCAGGAAATAGATCAAGGCGGCGCTGGCGATGAGGAGGCCCAACGACTCGCGCGCTTCTTCGACATAAGGTCGATCAGGGGACATGCCGGTGATCAACTCACCCGGTTCGTGGTGCAGGACGAGCTCGAGCACGCTTGGCAGCAAGTACAGCGACCCGCCCAGACATACCGCAAGTGTGATGGCGATGAGGGGAAGGTAAAATCGCGTAAACGCGGCGAGCCCGGCGATAATGGCCACGGTTCCGTAGATCGCGATCCAGGGTAGCGGGTCGGGGTCGTTGAGCTGAACGGCCGCGTTCAATAGAAACCAGAGTGTTAGCGCGATGTTGACGCTGCGCAGGAACATGGTTGTTTTCAATCCAGCGCTTCCTTTAGTGCCGGAGGAGTATAGCGTTAGGCAGCAGTCAGCACGAGGCATTCTTCGGCGACGCGCTCGCGTGGGGAGCAGTTGATTGCGGGCGACAGTAGTTATCGATGTGGTAGGACTGACGCCGGCACTGCTCGGTGAGCATACGCCGAACCTGCAACGGCTAGTGGGGCAGGGCGGTATGCGACCTTTACGGACGGTCGTCCCTGCAGTGACGTGCACGGCCCAGACGAGCTTTCTGACCGGTTTGCCGCCGCGCGAGCACGGCATCGTCGGCAATGGCTGGTATTTCCGCGATCTGTCCGAGATCTGGTTCTGGCGGCAGTCCAATCGTCTTGTCGCGGGCGAACGCCTTTGGGAAGCGGGACGACGGCTCGACCCGGCATTTAGCTGCGCCAACCTTTTCTGGTGGTACAACATGTATGCATCGGCCGACATTGGCGTTACGCCGCGCCCCATGTATCCTGCCGACGGACGCAAGATTCCCGATTGCTATGCGGCGCCGCCCGATCTGCGCGAGGAGCTGACTGCACGCTTGGGCCGTTTTCCTCTGTTTCATTTCTGGGGTCCGGGCGCCGACATCGTGTCGAGCCAATGGATCGCCGACTGTGCGATGCACATGCGTCGGACGCGCAAACCCACGCTGACACTGATTTACTTGCCGCATCTCGATTACAACCTGCAACGGCTCGGTCCGCGACACCCCGATCTCGCGAAGGACCTCGAGGCCATCGATGCGATCTGTGGCGAGCTGATCGATCAGGCACGGGCAGAGGGTGCGACGGTCGTGGTGCTATCGGAGTACGGCATGACCGAGGTGTCCCGGCCGGTGCACATCAATCGCGCGCTGCGCGAGGCCGGCTTCATCCAAGTGCGCGATGAGCTCGGGCGGGAGCAGCTCGACCCGGGTGCGTCGGCCGCGTTCGCCGTCGCCGATCACCAGGTGGCGCATGTCTATGTGCAGCGGGCTGAGATGCTGGCGGAAGTGAAGGCCCTTGTGGAGGCGCTGCCGGGGGTCGAGCGCGTGCTCGACGAGCATGGCAAGGCCGAGCTCAAGCTGGACCATCCGCGTTCGGGCGAGCTGGTGGCCGTCGCCCAAGCGGATGCCTGGTTTACTTATTATTACTGGCTCGATGACGCGAAGGCGCCGGATTATGCGCGCACTGTCGATATCCACCGCAAGCCCGGCTACGATCCGGTCGAGCTGTTCGTGGACCCCGAAATTCGCTTCCCCAAACTCGCGATCGGCTGGCGGCTCGCAAAGCGGGCGCTCGGTTTGCGCACGCTGCTCGATGTCATCGGTCTCGATGCCACGCTCGTCAAAGGTTCACACGGCCGCATCACCGACCGCACCGAAGACGGGCCGCTTTTTATCAGCTCGGAACCGGGGTTGTTGCCAGAGGGCGCGGTTGCGGCGACTGACGTCAAAGGCCTGATTCTCGATCATGTGTTCGGCCGCGAAAGCCGTGCGGTGATGCCATGACGACGACGGAGGTCACCGTCACGGGACTCCTGCATCGCTGGTTGGAACGCCAGCTCGCGCCGCCGGCCATTCACTGGCTTGACGACAAGTGCGCCGAGGTGCTGAGGCATCCGGGTGACAGAACGGTTTTCTTGGCTATCAGCCTGGTCCCGCGCAAGCTCGGCAAGGACGATCTCTTGTTAGATGAGGCGGACCTGGCCACGGCCAGCGAAGCGCGCGCCGGCTGGACTCCCGTCGGCTGGAGTGTGGATCAGGCCGCGCGCCTGTTGCTGCTCCTAAGCGCGGACGGTCCCGAGAACGAGTTCGCCCAGCGCCTCGAGCAGCTTTGCACCACCGCCGACGTGGGCGAGCTGGTGACGTTCTATCGTGGCCTGCCGCTGTATCCGGGTGCGGCCCGATACGTGCGGCGGGCCGCCGAAGGCGTACGCAGCAACATGAAGGCCGTGTTCGAGGCCGTGGCTCACCACAATCCTTATCCGGCCGAGCAGTTCGACGAAGACGCCTGGAACCAGATGGTACTGAAGGCGTTGTTCATCGGCAGTCCGTTACAATCGATCATCGGGCTCGATGAGCGCGCCAACCCAAAGTTGATGCGCATGTTGTGCGACTACGCGCACGAGCGCTGGGCTGCCGGGCGCGCGGTCAGTCCCGAGCTTTGGCGCTGTGTCGGGCCTTTTGCCGATGACGCCGCGGTGAACGACCTTAAACGGGTACTCGATACCGGCACGTCGGCGGAGCGTGAAGCCGCGGTGCTGGCGTTGAGCGCTTGTTCGCACGCCAACGCGGCGAGATTACTGGCCAGCGTTCCGGAGCTAAGCGCCCGCGCCAAGAGCGGCGCGCTGACTTGGAACGCGGTCCTTGGTTGACGTCAGATCGCGGCGTTTTATCACCTGGGTGCGGGAAACGCCGGGATCCGTTGCAACTAAGATAGGCTGCTATACTGCAGCGCTAACATGCGGAGAGCGCGGAGGAGACCATGACCACAAAATTCATTGATCCGCATATACACATGAACGCGCGTGTCACGGATGACTACGAGTGCATGGCGGCGGCCGGCGTGGTCGCGGTGATTGAGCCGGCCTTCTGGGTGGGGCAGCCGCGCACCCATGTGGGCACGTTCATCGATTACCTTTCCACCATCGTCGGCTGGGAGCGTTTTCGCGCCGGCCAATTCGGTATTCGCCACTACTGCGCCATCGGGCTCAATGCCAAGGAGGCTAACAACGAGGCCCTGGCCGAAGCGGTGCTCGACATCCTGCCGCGCTACTTGTACAAGGAGGGCGTGGTGGCCGTGGGCGAGATCGGGTTCGACGATCAGACGCCGCTGGAGGAGCGCTACTACCGTGCCCAGCTCGAGCTGGCGAAAGAGCTCGACATGCTGGTGATGGTCCACACGCCGCATCGCGACAAGAAGCGCGGCACAGTTCGCAGCATGGACATCGCCCTCGAGC
>CAYGAS010000090.1:0-5577 GCA_964347935.1 uncultured Nitrospiraceae bacterium
GGTCGCCGCGTTGCTCATTGCTGCAATCTTTTGGGTTTGTCGGTTGCTGGCCCGCACCGGCGGGCCGCGCCTCATCGACGCAGGCAGTGGCTACGCACTGCTGGCCGCCGTGGTGTTGATCGTCGGCATGGGCTGGATCACCGAGGGCATGGGTTACTCGCTCGTGGTGGGCGGGTTTTTCGCCGGTCTTGGGATCGGTGAGGGCCTTGACGACGCGGGCCGGCAACACATGGACCGGCAGCTTCAGAGAATAGTCATTTGGCTGGTACCGTTTTTTTTTCGTCCTGATCGGAACGCGCGCCCAGTGGAACGTCTTGGCAGATTCAGGTATGCCCAGTCTGCTGGTGGGCCTCGCTGTAATCGCACTGGCCGGTAAGATCTTGGGAGGTGTTTTGGGAGCGGTCGGGAACAGGGACTTCACGAGTCGACTTCTGATTGGAACGAGCATGGCGCCGCGCGGCGAGGTTGTACTCGTGATCGCTACGCTCGGCTTCCAGCAGGGACACGTGACCCATCACATGCTCGTCGCGCTAATCCTGGTTACCGTGGTGGCAGCGTTGCTGGCGCCGCTGCTAATGGTGCCACTCGCCCGTCGACACCAGAAGATGGCGGCATAGAGACAGCGCAGGGAGAACAGTTTGTGAACAATGCACAGACTTTCCGGTTGCCCCGCCGGGGCAGCGTCATGGACCCGAGCGGGCGAGCGCAACGATCCTGAACGTTCCTTACGGATCTGCGCGCGGGTCACTATGACGCCGTTGCCGAGAGACGTCGAAGGCCTGCAAGCACGCCATCTCGCATTGCTAATGGCCTCTATGTTTGCCGTGTACCTCGGCTACGGGATCATCCTGCCGACGCTGCCCTTCTTGGTCGAACGCCTGCTTCCCGACGCCGCGCGCGCATCGATCGCCTGGCACACCGGCATGATCTCCGGCCTCTACATGCTGATGCTCTTCGTTTTCGCGCCGATCTGGGGCCAGGTCTCCGACCGAATCGGCCGCCGCCCGGTACTGCTAGTGGGCCTTGCGGGCTGCGTGCTGGCGCTGATGTCCTTTGGCTTATCGACGACGCTGTGGATCGCCTACGTAGCGCGTGCTGCCGGGGGCGCGCTCGTCTCCGCGGTCGTTCCAGTCGCTCTTGCCTACGTCGCGGATACAACTTGGGCGACACAACGCGCACGTCGCTTTGCGTGGCTCACCGCTGCCAGCACATTGGCACTGGTCCTGGGCCCGGGCCTGGGCGGCTGGCTGACGGTGGGCGAGCCTACGGGACCACCGTCCACCCTGAGCAGCGGCGGTCTCATCTTACCCCTTGGCGTAGCGGCCGCGTTCGGGGCATTCGCGTGGCTGGCGGTTTACATCGGTCTACCCGAGAGCTCGTCCAGAGCATCGCCCGATACGGACCAAACAGAAGGGCGGCAAGGCATAGGCCTGTTGCTGTCATTGACGCTGCTTGCATTCTTCGGACTAGGAAGCTTCGAGACGGCGCTGACCCTGCGGGCGCAGCAGATTCTCGGTCTTGCACCCGATGAGCTGGCCGTGTTGTTCATAGAATGTGGCGCAGTAATGGCGGCAGTTCAGCTTGTCGCCCTCCCACCGCTGCTTCGACACGTCGGTATCCGTTGGACACTCGTGCTGGCCCTCGTTGCCATGGCTGCCGGCCTATTTTGGCTTTCCAGTGCTCCGGCGCTGGCGGCCGCCGCGCTTTGGGTAAGCCTCACCGCGGCGGCGGCGGGCATCACGATGCCATTGCTGGGCTATGCGGTGTCGCTGACCGTAGGAACCGCCCAAGGACACGGCTTGGGTCGCCAGACCGCGATGGGCAGCTTCGGCCAAGGTCTCGGATCCGCGGCCGCCGGCTGGTTTTTCGGGATGGCAGCAGACTTGCCGTTCTGGATCACGGCGGGGCTGCTTGTCGCTGGCGGCCTCGCTAGTTTCGGTGTCAGGCGCCGACGGCGTGGCGCTCAATGAGCCGCTGTCTTGTGCAAGCTAAGGTGCCACGGTGACGTTGCGTACAGCACGGGTCCAGGTGAAGTGTTCATAGACGCCCGACCAATACATGCCAAAGCCGATTGCGAACAGAAGCTCTTCAATCGGTAGGCCGAGTACGTGAAATCCTGAAAGGGCTTGAAGGTTCCACACCCGTTCGATGTAGCCAGGAGCCGAGACCTCGAGGCCGAAGAGAAAAAGCGAGTAATACACGAGGAACAATCCAGCACCCAACCACGTCTTGAACTTCAGGTCTGGGCGACACAGGACATTGGCGATAGCACCGACGAACATGGCAACGATCCCCGGGTAGATCGGGTTCCAAGGCAGGAAATAGAGGACGGGGAATACGACGAAGGGCGCCGCAAGCGCCTTGTAGTGATGACGATGAAGCGGCTCGCGCTTTTCGCCTGCCGCCACAGGAACAATCTTCTGACCCGTCAGCACGTTGTAGAGCACCGCGCCAATGCCGCCGATGCCGAAGCAGAAGATCAGGCTCTCGATGTCGAAGCCCGTACGTTGTGCGAGATCGAACAGGCTGGGTGGACTCCAGTACTCCGGGACGAAGAGCGGCTCCGTTAGGCCAAAAGGCATGGTAAACAAGCTTGTCCAGAGCATCACGCGGCGGTGTCCGGGAAACAATGCGTAGAGGATGAGCCAAGGAATAAGAAATGCGACTGACCAGGTCAGCCAGATATATTGTTCTTGAATCGCCATCGAAGCGAACACATTCTACCGGTGTTATGGTTGCAATCGTTAAGTTGTTCGGCTGGGGTGGACGAGCAGCGGCCGATACTCATTAGCTTGTCAGTCGCTGTCAGGATCGCACGTTTACGAATTACAATGCCTGCCACCAAGGCGTTGGCAGCGAATTCATCAAGGTGACGCTGGAAGTCGATGAGAGTATGCGTCATCCCCATTAGCTCAAACGACTTAGATGAATGGGCCCGCATACGCACAAACATTAGTCGGACTGCTCTCGCGCGTCCGCTCTCCACGGTTTGGATCGTAGGACGTTGATGGCGACCGGGATCAATGTAAGCGCGCCAAGTGCCACTATGCTGATCATGATGCGCTGGCCATCCGCGGTAGCCATCTCGGCGCCAAAATGTGCAAGCAGGAAGCTGGCCGGCAGGATGCCGGCAAGGGTGGCAAGCGCGAAGCGCCACGCGGACAGCGGTGTCAACCCAGCCGCGTAGCTGATCAGGTCAAAGGAGATAAAGGGGATCAGGCGCGAGACGAAAACGATCACCATCAGTGCATTTTGCGATCCGAATAGTTGCAACGACTGGCGACGTTTGCAGAGCTTTTCTACGATATTGCAACCCAGGAGCCGGGCAATGCCAAAGGCGATGAGCGCACCCACCTCGGCCCCGATGAGGACGTAGATGGTTCCCCAGATGTGCCCATAGGCCGCGCCGGCTGCCAGCGCGATCGGTGCGCTAGGAATGGGGTTGAGTACGATCGCCGCCGCCATCGAACCGATGACAACGAGTGGTCCCAACGCCCCAAGCTCGCTAATACCTTCCCGTAATGCGGGTCCGTCCAGCAGTATGTCCAGCGCGCCGGACCTATATGCGATCCAGTAGCCCGTCACCAGTAGGCCGACAAGGGCTATTCCCGCCAACAGCTTGAACCGTACCCGGCGTCTTTCGGGCGACGTGTTCATCAGTTTTCTAGCAAGCTCCCCTAATTAACTAAGACGCGTGGTGGCCACTGCCTAACAAGCGACCGACGGAAAATCATCTCAGCATCGGCGTACAGGACGCTGAAGATATTCTGGCGATCGCTTACCGCTTCGTAGGGGATCAACTCTTCGTCATTCACCTGGCGCCCGGAGGCCAGGGTCTGGCGAATGGATTCAAGCATCACCGCTGGTGCTTTCACGGTAATGGATTCGAGCTTTACGGTTACAGGTGCAGCCGTTGCGACCAAAAAATCGTTGCCGACAGGCGAGCGGAACTTATAAATTGTCTGGAACGCAGACGCCAGCGTGGCGAAGAGGTAACGGTTCGGCTCCTCGTTCAAGGGATCGAGAAAAGCATTCATAACCAGAGCACCACCCGTACGCATGCATCGGCGCAAGTCACCGAAGAACTCGGCGGTCAACAAATAATCTGGCGTGCCGTCACCCTGATACAGGTCGAGGACAACGATGTCATAGGCATTGCGGCAGCGCCGAACGAAAGTCCGTGCGTCTTGCCAGTACATCGCAATGTTATTCGGGACGAACTTGAAGAAGGTGCTCGCCGCCTCTAACGCGTCTGCATTGATTTCTACAACCGACACATCGAGGCCGTCGCTTTCGAAATCTCTCGGCACGATGCCGGCACCCAGGCCCAAAATGAGTGCCCTTTCGGCGTTAGGCATGAAGGCATGGGCTAGCGTATCAAGCACGTGCGTGTACAGAGACACCGATACACCGTCGAGCGTCGCTCGGTTTTGAATGAGACCGTCTTGAACGTAGGCGAATATGGCTGTGCCTGCCTCATGAAGCGGGCGTATCTCGACGACCTTGACATTGCCGAAGATCGACGTGTATTCGGCTCGTAGTATCGCTCGGTACGGGTGCTGGGAGTCACCGGTTGTCATATCCAGGTAGCGCTCCTGCCCCAGCAAAAGCAGCACCGACAACGATGCCACACTGAGGCATCCAGCGAGAAAGCGCCGTTTTATCGAGGCGGACAGGACCATCGACTTAAGGCTGAGCGGCGCAACTGCTATACACGATGCCAGACTCAAGAACAACAGCGCCCGGTAGTTTGTAATGTTTGGAATAAAAACGAAGGCTGTCACCAAAACGCCCGCCACCGACCCGGCGGTGCTGATAAAGAATACCCGACCCGCCCCGGTGTCGCCTCCGGGTCGCTCATTACGCAATAACGCGATCAGCATCGGGTTCATTGCGGATAGTGCCATCAGCGGCAAGGCGAGAAGAACGCTTGCCGCGACGAAACTGCCGAGCACAAGATCGATCTCCGGCAACACGGGAAAAAGAACGGGATAGACTGCACATGCCAGGATGACTGATGTTGCCGATGCGACCGGTGCACTCAGGAACAATAGCTCGAGCGTGTCGCCGCGGTGACGGCGAGCCAGGCGTCCCCCTAGGGCATAGCCGATAGCGAGGAAGGTGAGAGTAATCGAGAGGATCCCCGCCCAGATGTACAGGCTGACGCCGAAATACGGGGTCATGATCCTGGATGCCAGAACCTCCAAAGACAGGACCACAGCACCCGTCATGAAAATTAGTGGCTCGTACCATGAGGCCTTGCTAACCGTCACATGAAACCCCCCTCAACTTAGTTGACGAAACACGGGTTCGCTTATTCCGCCGGTAGTTCTGGAGTAATCGGCACACAAGCTTTCATGGACGGTGTTGTCTCCCTTGGCTGAGTACGCGCGACGCCACTCCCAGGCACGGGTCTTAGCGCGGCAGGATGGCCTCGACGCGGTTCTGAAGGAACGCACGGTTGAGCTCGCCCATGTAGCGGTCCTGGATTACGCCCTTCGGATCGACAAAGACCGTTGTCGGTAAGCCGATACCGCCGAAACGATTATAAAGCTCGCGTGTTTGGTCGAACCCTGG
>CAYGAS010000091.1:0-5751 GCA_964347935.1 uncultured Nitrospiraceae bacterium
GCGCCGCCGCCCCTTGCCGCTTGACGCGATTGAGCGCGTCCCGCGTGACGCTCTGCGTTTGCGCCGCGTTCAGGTAGCGCTGCAAGCGTTCCTCAAGCTCGGCGAGGCTGTCGTCGTAGCGCCGGTGCTGGGCGACCAGCGGCGCAATCAGCAGCACGCCGACGATGATCAACGCCAGCGCCAGCAAACCCAACGCCAGGACACGGCTTTGCATGGCTGTCAGCGGCCTGTTCATTTGCCCGGCGCCCCCACGATCGTGGCCGAGATGAGAAAACGCTCGCGCTCGCCCGCGCCGACGCGCGTGACCGGCGAGTCGAAGCGCGCGTCGGCGAACAGTTCGGAGGCAATGATCAGCGTGGCGACCTCCGAGGCATTGGCCGACTCGCCCTGCAGCTTGACCTTCGAGCCGTTCAGCTCCAGGCGTATCAGCCAGGTGCCGTCGGGCAGGATGCGCGTCACCTCGTCGAGCACGGCGATCGCCAGCGGACGCGCCTGGCGTTGAACGGCCAGGGCGTTCGACGCCGCCAGCAGTTGCTCGAACTCCTGGCGCAGCTGCTCGGCCTGCAAGGCCTCGGTGCGTGCGGCCTGCACCTGCGCCTCGAGCGCCTGGACGTGGCGGTGCTTGTGCAGCAACGGCAAGGCGACGGCCACCAGCAGCAACGCCAGCGCCAGCGCGGCCAGCGCCTGTTGCAGGCGGCGGCCATCGCTGCGCACGGGTTGGCGCCGCGCCGGCGGCAGTAACTCCATCGCCCGCAGCGGCGCCTGCATGGCCTGGCTCGCGCCCCAGATGGTGAGCGAGGTCGGCGCGAGCCCCGCGCCGGCGAGCGTGTCGAGCAAGGGATCGACGACGCGGCGCGGGACCGCCACCAGCGTCACGCCGATCGCGCTCTTGCCCGGCTCGCGCTTGGCGATCACGTAGTCGTAATACACGTGCTCGGCCTTGAACGGCGTGTGCCGGTCCATCTCGAAGGCCAGCACCTCGCGCAGGTTCTCCTCGGCGGCCGGCGGGAAGCTCAACGTGCGGATCAACGCCTGGCGCTGCGGCACGCGCACGAGGATCTCATCGAGCGGGTGCCGGGCCGCCTCCCGCAGGGCGGCCTCGATGTCGGGCTGGGCATGCAGCGCGGCAGCCGTCTCGAGCACGCCGAGCTCTCGCGCGCCGTTGGCGTTGTGCAAGCTGATGCGCGCCTGGTGGCCGTCGACATCGACCAGCAGCCGGCGCGTGCCGCGGCCCATGCGCTCGCGCCACGCCGCCGGCATCAGCGCCTGCAGCTCGCCGGTCCACCAGGCGGTGAAACTGCCCAGTTGCTCGCGCAACGCGTAACTTTCGAGCTTCGCGCCCCATGTCGCCTGGCTCGTCGTCATCATCCTGCCCGCCTCACGTGCTGGCCCCCTGCGCAGCCTCATCAAAGAAAGCCGGTTCCACCTCGCTCCAATCCAATATCGTGAACGGGGCGCTCTGCGAGGGACGCAGCGCGACTGTCACCGTCAGCTGCGTCTCGGTGCCGTCTTGCATGCGCGCCGCCGCATGGATCGTGTACACGCCGCTCGCGGCGGCGATGAACCGCCGGTCCATCACCGGCGCCGGCAGCGCCTCGGCCCCGCGGCTCTCGTCCGCTTCGCGCGCGCGCACGTAGGCCTCGAGGGTGTCGCTGCCGAGCCCGGGCACGGCCGCCAGCACGGCGGGCGACGCCGCCGCCGGATTGATGCCGCGCTGGCGCGAGTGCACCGTCAACGCGCCGCGGATGCGGCGATAGAGCGGCGCCGACATGCCGAGCACGAGCTGCAGCTCGTCGACGCTGGCGAAGTCGCCGTCCTTGGCGCCGTAGGCGCGGCCCGCGGCCTGGTACTCGCCGTCCTCGGCGCCGTTGAGCCGCGTCAGCTCATCGCCGTCGCGCCAATCCTGGATGGCATCGACGAGGTCGGCGCGCTGCCAGTCCTCGACGCCGACACTGCGCAACAAGCCGTCGAGCAGCTCCGGCGCGCCCGTGTTCAAGTCGATCCGGCCGGCGGCGTCGACCACGGCCACCCGCACCGGCACCTCGCCCAGGGTCACGTGGTAAAGCGCACGGTCAATGCGCTGCGCCTGGGCGCTTTCGAGCAGTTGCTTGAGCGCGAGGTACACGGCGCCTTCGGCGGCGGCTCGCGTCTGCGCGCCGCTGACCGCGCTGCGCGTGAAGCGCGTCTCGTAACGCACGCTGAGCGACAGGGCGCCGGCGACCACCGTCAGCAAGGCCACCACCCACAGCACGCTGATGAGCGCGAGGCCATGCTGGCGGCGGGCGTGTGCAAGGCGCGCGCTCATGACGCTCGCCTCAGGTTAATCGGGCGTGCCGCTTGTGTCGCGGGACCGGCGCCAAGCCTCGGCGCGACGAGCAACTCCTGCCAGGCAGATTCTGCCTGCTCGCCTTTGAGGCGCAGGCGCACGAGCTGCGGCAGCTTCTCGGGATCGTCCCAGGCGGCCGACCAGCGCGCCTGCCGGCTGTCGCCCGGCGCGCCGAAGTAGTCGAACTCGGCATCGGCGAGCTCGTCGTAAAGCACCAGCTGCCGGCGCGGCTGCGGGTCGTAGCGCTGCCAATCCTCGGTCTGGAAGAGCTCATAGCTCAGCACCAGGCGCCGCGTGTCCTCGGCGCCGACGACCTCGAGCCCGAGCCAGTGCAGCCCGCCGCCGCCGGCCTGCGAGGGCAACGGCGCCACGAAGTACACCGCGTCCGCCTTGCCGACGAACGCCAGGCGCTTGTCGCCGTCGCGCGGGGCAAAGGTGAGCGGTCGGGCCTGCTCGAGCTCGCGCATGATGAAGCGCGCAATCATTTGCCGCTCGTGCAGCGTGCCGGTGCGTTGCTCCACCGTGTCCCACACGCGCGCGCCGAGCCGCAGGCCGCCGAAGAGCAGGACCATCATGACCGTGACCATCGACAGGGCCACCACCAGCTCGACGAGCGTGAAGCCGGCGGCGCGCGCGGGCGCCAGGACATGCGCCCGGCGCCTCATGGCATCGCCCCCATGCGCACGGTGGTCAGGCTCACCAGCGGCGCCTGCGCGGTGTCGGTGCGCGCCACGGCCACGGTCACCTGGTAGAACGGCGGCAAACGCGCGCCCGCGCCTGCGCCCTTCGCGTCGAGCGGCTCGACGGTGCTGGCCCAGCGATACCCGGCATCGAACTCGCCGCTGAAGCGCCCGGCGATCAGCGGCTCCTCGGTGCCGAGCCGCGCGAGCTTGCTCTCGGCGAGCGACAGCGCGTGGGCGTACTCCTGCAGCAGGCTGGCGCGCTGCGCGCCGCCGGAGAAGATCTGATAGAGCACGCCGAGCGACACCGCGAGAATGGCGAAGGCCACCACCACCTCGATCAACGAGAATCCGCGACAAGCCCCCGGCCCGGCGTTGCGCCTAGTCATGGACCGTCACCTTGCCCGTCAGCCAGCTGACGTCCACCACGTAGGCACGCTCGCCGGCGCTCAGCGTCACCTGCCCACCCGTGGAGCTGCCGTCGGCGAAGAAGCGGATGGCGCCCACGTCCTCGCTGACGATCTCGCTCTTTGCGGTGAGCAGCTTCAGGTTCAGATCGGTCGGCAAGCTGTGCACCTTGTCGGCATCGCTATTCACAAAGGTGCGCCGTTTGACGTCGAAGCGCAGCGCCACCTCGCGCCGCTTGGCCACCGCTTGCGTGTGCGCGTAGCGCAGCGCCGACGCCACCTGGCGGGTGGCGCCCTTCAGCTCGACGGCGGCGATCGCATTCCCGAAGCGCGGCAAGGCCACGGCCGCGACACCGGCCGCGACCACCAGCACCACCAGCAGCTCGAGCAGGGTGAAGCCGCGCACGCCGGGCGGCGCGGGCGTCCGCCGTGCTCGGTCCTGCCTGCGCGGGTGTCGGTACATCACTGCCAGCTCACCACATCGGCGCCCTCGCCCTCGCCGCCCTCGGCGTTGTCGGCGCCGAGGGTGTAGAGGTCGTAGTCGCCGTTTTGCCCCGGCGCGCGGTAGTGGTAGTCCCGGTCCCAGGGATCCTTCGGCACCACGCGCTTGCGTAAATACGGGCCCGCCCATTTCTCGGCCGCCGCCGGCTTCTCCACCAGCGCCTTCAGCCCTTCCTCGGTCGTCGGGTAACGCCCGTTTTCGAGCCGGTACACGTCGAGCGCCGTGCCGAGCTCCTCGATCTGCAAGCGCGCCGTCTTGGTCTTCGACTCACCGACGTGCTTCATCACTTGCGGGCCGACGAGGCCGGCAAGCAGGGCGAGGATGACCAGCACCACCAGCAGCTCGAGCAGGGTGAAGCCGCGGCTGCGCGGTTCCGCGCCGCTGTCGGCTGATGGCTCCAGGCTGTGCTCGCGCCGTGTCATCGCTTGCCCCCTGCTGCCGCTACAGCGGCAGCTCGTTGATACTCAGAATCGCCACCAGGATCGACATGATGATGCCGGCGATCATCAAACCGAGACCGATGATCAGCGCCGGCTCGAGCAGCGCCAGCATGCGCTGTACGGCGTGTCCCACCTCGCGGTCGTAGACATCGGCGACACGCAACAACATCACATCGAGGCTGCCGGTCTCCTCGCCGACCTTGATCATTTGCAGCCCGAGCGCCGGGAACAGCCCGCTCGCCACCAGCTGGTCGGCCAGGCCGCGCCCTTGCTTGACGTTCTCGGCGGCCTGCGCGACTGCCTCGGCGAGCACGCCGTTCGACAGGCTCTCCCTGGCGATGGCCAGGCCGTTCAACAACGGCACGCCGTTGCCGAGCAAGGTGCCGAGGCTGCGGCACAGGCGCGCCATGTCGAGCTTGCGCACCAAATCGCCCAACAGCGGCAGGCGCAGCACGCGCCGGTGCCAGCGATAGCGCACGTGCGGGCGCGCGAGCTGCACGCGCACCAACAGCGCGGCGGCGGCGAGCAGCACGGCGAGCGCCCAGCCGTAACTGCGCAGCAGCTCGGCGGCGCCGATCACGATTTGCGTCGACACCGGCAACGCCTTTCCCATGTCGGCGAAGAGCTGCGTGAACTGCGGCACCACGTAGCTCAAAATGACGATCAGCGACACGCCGGCGACGGTCGCCAGAATGGCGGGGTAGATCAGCGCCGAGATGACGCTGTCGCGCAGCGCCTTGGCGCGATCGAGATAGTCGACCAGGCGTGCGAGACCGGCATCGAGCGCGCCCGCCGCCTCGGCGGCGCGGATCAAGCTGATGTAGAAACGCGAGAAGGTGCCGCCTTGCGCCTCCAGCGCCACCGACAACGCCGAGCCGCCGCGCACCGCTTGTTGCACCCGCAGCGTGAGCTCGCGCAGGCGCTTGTCGTCGGCGATGTCGATCATGATCTGCAGCGAGCGGTCGAGCGGCAGGCCGGCGTGCAGCAACGAAGAGAGCTCCTGCGTGAACAGCGCCACCTCGCGCCGCGCCAGCCGCCGCGGCCGCCGCAGGCTTTGACGCAGCAGCGCACCGAACCGGCGCGCGGCCACCGGCTCCGCACGAATGGGAATATGTCCCGACTCCTGAATGCGCGCGATCACGCCGGCCTGATCGGCGCTCTCCATCTCGCCTTCGAGCAACTGGCCTTCGGCCGACACGGCCTTGTAGTGATAAAGGGTCACGCGCTTCAGCTCTCGTAGGTCACTCGGATCACTTCTTCCAGTGTGGTGGTGCCCGCCACCGCTTTGCGCAGGCCGTCGTCATACATGGTGTGCATGCCCTGCTTGATCGCCTCGCGTTGCAAGCTCACCGCATCGGCGCGTTGCAGCACCAGTTGGCGAATGGGGTCGCTCATC
>CAYGAS010000092.1:0-2570 GCA_964347935.1 uncultured Nitrospiraceae bacterium
TTTCAGGCGAGCCGCCCCGAAGGTGGGCAATTGCTGGCGGAGAGCCAGCACCTGCTGCTCCAGCTCGGGAGGGGTCTTGTGCGGGCAATGCCGGGGAGCGCGGCTGCGCTCCTGCAAACCGGAGAGGCGGTCTTGCTGATAGCGGCGCAGCCACGTGAGTTGCCGTTTCGCCAACTGCCGGGTCGCGATCACACCGCGTTCACTCATCTCATTATAGCTGAGCTGGCCAGTCAAGTATTGCCACACCTGGCGATATCCGACCGTACGCATCGAAGGAAAATCGGGCCCTAAATCCCCACGTGCGCGCAGCCGCTCGACCTCGTCCACAAGCCCCGCTCGCAACATGCACTCAAAGCGTATACGGATGCGCTCGTGCAGCAGCTTGCGCTGCGGATAAATACCGATCCGCACCAGCTCGTAGGGCAGGGCCGAATGTCGCTTGCGCCCGTACCAGTACGTGGGTGGCCTACCCGTCAGCTCGACGATCTCCAGCGCCCGCTGTATACGCTGGCTATCGTGAGGATGAACGCGCGCCGCCGCCTCGGGATCCACAGCCTGCAAGCGCTCATGCAGCGCCCGCCAGCCTAGGTCGGCGGCTTGCTGGACCAGTTCTCGGCGCAGCGCCGGGTCGGCTGAGGGCAAGGGTGAGAGGCCGTGTTCGAGCGCATGGAAATAGAGCATGGTACCGCCGACCAGCAGTGGGATCCTTCCGGCGCGGACGACTGCATCTATTTCGCGCAACGCGTCAGCGCGGAACTCGGCCGCTGAATAGGCTTGCGCCGGATCGCGGATATCCACCAGGCGATGCGGCACGCGCGCACGTTCCTCCGGCGTGGGTTTGGCCGTGCCCACGTCCATATCGCGGTAAACCTGCGATGAGTCGACGCTGATGACCTCTACGGGAAAGCGCTTGTGCAAGGCCAGCGCCAGTGCAGTCTTGCCGGCCGCAGTCGGCCCCATGAGAAAGATCGCCGTCGCGATCTTTTCAGCAGACATTTAATTAAGTATCCCCCGTTTGCGCCGTAAACCTGGACATTCTTGGCCCGGGGGCTATCACGAGCGCCGGCCCGCAGCCGGGCGCAACTGCGGAAACAGCACTACATCGCGTATCGACGGTGAATCAGCGAAAAGCATCACCACACGGTCGATGCCAATCCCCTCCCCCGCTGTCGGCGGCAAACCGTGCTCGAGCGCACGAATGTAGTCGGCATCAAAATGCATCGCTTCCTCGTCGCCGGCTTGCTTCTGCGCGACTTGCCGCCGGAAGCGCTCTGCCTGGTCATCCGGATCGTTGAGCTCGGAAAAGCCGTTAGCCAACTCGCGCCCGCCGATAAACAATTCAAAACGGTCGGTTATGTCGGGATTCTTGTCGTTGCGGCGCGCAAGGGGTGAAACTTCGGTCGGAAAGGCGGTGATAAACGTCGGTTGTCGCAGTCGGCTTTCGACAGTTTTTTCAAATATCGCCGTCTCTATCTTGCCGAGACCTACACCCGGCTCAAGCTCGATTTCCAGACCTTCGGCAATCGCGCGCGCCGAATCCAGCGTGCTAAGCGCCCCAGCCTCGATGTTGGGATTGAACCGCAGCACCGCTTCGCGCACAGTCATGCGCGCGAAGGGCTTCGCAAAATCGTAGCTCTCGCCCTGGTAGCTTACCGTGGTATTGCCCAAGACATGCCGCGCCAGGCCCCGGAAGAGCTCCTCGGTCAGGTCCATCAAATCGAGATAGGTCGCGTAAGCTTGATAGAACTCAAGCATGGTGAATTCCGGGTTATGTTCCGTCGACAGGCCTTCATTACGGAAGCTACGATTGATCTCGTACACCCGCTCCAAGCCCCCTACGACCAGACGCTTCAGATAGAGCTCCGGTGCAACGCGTAAATACAGCTCCATGTCGAGGGCATTGTGGTGCGTGACGAAGGGTCTCGCCATCGCGCCGCCGGGGATCGGCTGCATCATCGGCGTTTCGACCTCGATGAACCCGCGGGCATTGAGAAAAGTGCGCAGGAAATCCATGATCTGCGAGCGCATACGAAAGGTCCGGCGTGTCTCTTCGTTTACCAGCAAATCGAGATAGCGCTGGCGGTAGCGGGCCTCCTGATCGACAAGGCCGTGATACTTTTCCGGCAGCGGCCGCAGCGCCTTGGTCAACAGCCTGACGGCGTTCGCTTGAACGGTCAGCTCGCCGGTCTTGGTCTTGAAGAGCACGCCCTCCACGCCAAGAATGTCCCCCAGATCCCAGTGTTTGAAGGCCTGATAAATCTCGGCCCCGAGGCGGTCACGCTCGAAGCGCAGTTGGATGCGTCCCGACATGTCTTGGATGTGGGCAAAACTCGCCTTGCCCATGATTCGGCGCGTCATCATGCGCCCCGCCAGCTTTACCAGTACGCTCTCTTGCTGCAGCGCGGCGTTGTCCTTGTCTCCCCACTGGGCCTGCAATTCGCCCGCCCACGCCGTTGGCGAAAAGTCATTCGGGTACGCGGTACCGTCTTGGCGCAGCTCCTCGAGCTTGCGGCGTCGCTCCGCTACCTGTTCATTTTCGTCTTGGCGATCTGACATATACTTATTTATAA